>DATCTE010000260.1:0-6327 GCA_036568085.1 Thiobacillus sp. | reverse complement strand
CAGGCGGGCAAGCGGATCCTGCTGGCCAACAAGGAGACCCTGGTGGTGTCCGGCCAGCTGTTCATGGACGCCATCGCCGCCAGCGGTGCCGAACTGCTGCCGATCGACTCCGAGCACAACGCCATCTTCCAGGCGCTGCCGCGCGATTTCGACGGCGACTTCCAGCGTGCCGGGGTGAAGGCGCTGTGGCTCACCGCGTCCGGCGGCCCGTTCCGCACCCTGTCGGCCGAAGCGATCGCGGCCGCCACGCCCGCGCAGGCGGTGGCGCATCCCAACTGGGTGATGGGCAAGAAGATTTCGGTCGATTCGGCCAGCCTGATGAACAAGGGCCTCGAGGTAATCGAGGCGCGCTGGCTGTTCAATGCGCGCCCCGAGCAGATCAGGGTGGTGGTGCATCCGCAGAGCATCGTGCATTCGATGGTCGAATACGCCGACGGCTCGGTAATTGCGCAGATGGGCACGCCCGACATGCGCACGCCGATTGCCTACGCGCTGGGCTTTCCAGAGCGCATCGACGCCGGCGTGTCGGCGCTGGAACTGATGGGCAGGCAGCTGACCTTCGAGGCGCCAGACACGACGCGCTTCCCCTGCCTGCAACTGGCGTTCGACGCGCTCGCCGCGGGGGGCAACGCCGCAGCGGTGCTGAATGCCGCCAACGAGGTCGCGGTTGCGCGCTTCCTCGATGGCGCCGCTTCCTTCAACGCCATCGCCGCCAGCATCGCCCATGCGCTGGACACGCTGGCGGGTGGCCCGGCCGACACCCTGGACGACCTGCTCGAGGCGGACCGCCAGGCGCGCAGCGTTGCGGCTGCCTATCTGGAGGCCTGCGCATGAGCGTGCTGCATACGACCGTGTGGTTCCTGATCGCCATCGCCATCCTGGTGGTGGCGCACGAGTTCGGCCATTACCTCGCGGCGCGGCTGGCCGGCGTCAAGGTGCTGCGTTTTTCGCTCGGCTTCGGCAAGCCTTTGCTGAGCCGCCGCTTTGGCCGTGACCAGACCGAATGGACGCTGGCGATGCTGCCGTTCGGCGGCTACGTCAAGATGCTCGACGAACGCGAGGGCGTGGTCCCTGCCGCCGAGGCGCACCGCAGCTTCAACCGGGCGACCGTCTGGCGCCGCATCGGCATCGTCGCGGCGGGACCCATTGCCAATTTCCTGCTCGCCATCGTGTTTTACTGGGCGCTGTTCCTGCACGGCATGCCTGCGATGAAGCCGCTGGTAGGCGAGCCGCCGGCAGGCACCCCGGCAGCGCAGGCCGGCTTGGTGGCGGGCGATGAGATCCGCCGCGTCAATGGCGCCGATACCCCGTCGTTCCAGGATCTGCGGCTGGAACTGCTGCGCGCCGGCGTGGCGGGCGATCCGATCGAACTGGACCTGGCCGATGGCCGCAGCGTGCAGCTCGACGCCCCGCCTCTGGAAACCGAAAACCTGGAACGGGATACCCTGCGCCCGCTGGGGATCGTGCGCTACGACCCCGAGATCGAGCCGGTCATCGGCGAGGTACTGCCCGGTGGCGCGGCTGCGCGCGCCGGTTTTCAGACTGGGGACCGGCTGGTCGCCGCCGATGGGCAGTTCGTGGCGAACTGGCAGGACTGGGTGAAACTGATACGCCAGCATCCGTCGCAACCCTTGCGCATCGACTATGAGCGGCAGGGGCAACAGAGCGAGTTGACGGTCGTGCCCGATACGGTGGATGAAAATGGCCAGCGTGTCGGCAAGATCGGTGCCGGTCCCAAGGTCGACGAGGCGGTGTTCGACGCGCTGATGACCGAGGTGCGCTACGGGCCGGTCGAGGCGCTGCAACGCGGCGCCGGGAAAACCTGGGAAATGAGCCTGTTCACGCTGGAGATGATGGGGCGCATGGTGCTGGGGCAGGTGTCCTGGAAGAACCTGTCGGGCCCGTTGACCATTGCCGATTACGCCGGCCAGAGCGCCACGCTCGGGTGGATCAGTTTTGTCGGATTTCTGGCGCTGGTGAGCGTGAGCCTGGGGGTGCTGAATCTGCTGCCCGTCCCGCTGTTGGATGGGGGACACCTCATGTATTATGTTGCCGAAGTTTTGACCGGTCGCCCGGTGTCCGAACGCACCATGGAAATAGGGAGCCGGATCGGCATGATGCTCCTGCTCCTGCTGATGTCGTTTGCCCTGTTCAACGATTTGCAACGCCTGATAGGCGGATGATAAGAACCATGACCCTGAGCCGTTTGACGCTTGCCCTTGCTGCCGTACTCGCCGCGCAACCCGTGTTCGCCGCGGAGCCGTTTGTCGTCAAGGACATCCGGGTCGAAGGGATCCAGCGCACCGAGGCGGGCACGGTGTTCAGCTACCTGCCGGTCAAGGTCGGCGATACGATGACCGACGAGAAAACCGCTGCGGCGATCAAGGCGCTGTATGCCACCGGTTTTTTCAAGGACGTGCGGCTGGAAGCGCGCGACGGCGTGGTGATCGTCACGGTCGAAGAGCGTCCCTCGATCGCCAAGATCACCCTGACCGGCATCAAGGAGTTTTCGCAGGATGATTTGAAGAAGGGACTCAAGGACACCGGACTGGCCGAGGGCCGTGTGCTCGACCGTTCCCTCCTCGACAAGGCCGAGCAGGAACTGCAGCGGCAATACTTCAACCGCGGCAAGTATGCCGTCGAAATCAAGTCCACCCTGACCCCGCTGGAGCGCAACCGCGTCGCCGTGCAGTTCGACGTGGTTGAAGGCCAAAGCGCGAAAATCCAGCAGATCAACATCGTCGGCAACCACGCGTTCAAGGAAAAGGAACTGCTGAAGCAGTTCACCTCGACCACGCCGGGCTGGCTGACCTGGTATACCAAGAACGACCAGTATTCCAAGACGCGCCTGGCCGGCGATATCGAAGCCCTGCGCTCGTTCTACCTCAATCGCGGCTATCTCGAATTCAAC
Source organism: Thiobacillus sp. (assembly GCA_036568085.1). GTDB lineage: Bacteria > Pseudomonadota > Gammaproteobacteria > Burkholderiales > Thiobacillaceae > Thiobacillus. Next base: position 3,416 of record DATCTE010000260.1, on the reverse strand, counting down.
GTCGATTCCACCCAGGTGTCGATTTCACCCGACAAGCAGGGCATCTACATCACCGTCAACGTGACCGAAGGGCCGCAATACAGGGTGTCCGACGTCAAACTGGCCGGGCAGATGCTGGTGCCGGAAGCCGAGCTGAAAAAGCTCGTCACCATCAAGCCGGGCGAGGTGTTCGCGCGCGATCGCCTGACCGAGACCACCAAAGCCATTGGCGACCGTCTCGGCAACGACGGCTATGCGTTTGCCAACGTCAACGCGGTACCCGATCTCGACAAGGAGAAGCACACGGTCGCGTTCACCCTGTTCGTCGATCCGGGCCGCCGTGTGTACGTGAACCGCGTCAATGTGTCGGGCAATACCAAAACCCGCGATGAAGTGGTGCGCCGTGAAGTGCGTCAAATGGAAGGTGCGTATTACGACGCCGCGAAGATCAATCTTTCACGCGATCGCCTCAATCGCCTGGGCTACTTCAACGAAGTGAATATCGAGACCCCGGCGGTGCAGGGCACCACCGACCAGGTCGACGTCAACGTGGGTGTGACCGAGAAATCCACGGGTAGCATCATGGTGGGCGCCGGCTTCTCGTCGTCCGAGGGCCTGGTGCTCTCCGGCTCGGTTTCGCAGAACAACGTGTTCGGCACCGGCAACCGGCTGTCGGCGCAGATCAATTCGGGCAGCGTCAATAAGGTGTACGCACTGTCGTTCACCAACCCTTACTACACCATCGACGGCGTCAGCCTGGGCTATGACCTGTACCGGCGCGACCTCGATGCGACCTCGCTCTCCAGCGTCAGCCCGTACAAGACCTCCACCATTGGTGCAGGCGCGCGTCTGGGCTTGCCGATCAACGAGCGCGACTTCATTACCTTCGGCCTGACCTACGAGCAGACCGCGATCACCACGACGGCGGACAGCCCGGTGCAGTACCTCAATTTCGTCAACACCTTTGGCAGCAACAACGACACGTTGCGCTTCGATACGTCCTGGGCGCGCGATACCCGTAACAGCTACCTGTTCCCGACCAAGGGGCTGCTGCAGCGGGTGGCTGCAGAGGTCGGCACGCCGGTCGGCAGCCTGCAATACTACAAGTTGACTTTCCAGCATCAGCAATACTTCCCGCTGGGGAGAAACTTCACGCTCATGCTGAACGGCGAGCTTGGGTACGGCGATGGGCTGTCCGGCAAGCCGCTGCCGTTCTTCAAGAATTTCTACGCGGGCGGCAACAGCTCGGTGCGCGGCTTCAAGAACGGCACCCTGGGGCCCAAGGATATCAATGGCGATGCGCTTGGCGGCAACGAGCGCATCGTCGGCAACGCGGAACTCTTCTTCCCCCTGCCCGGCGTCAAGGATGACCAGTCGCTGCGCATGTCGGTCTTTGTCGATACCGGTGCCTCGTTCGGCCCCTTCGACGTGAACAACCAGTACCAGAGTTTCTCGTTCGGGGACTTGCGTTATTCGGCCGGCGTGGCCGTGCTGTGGGTTTCGCCGCTTGGTCCGCTCAAATTCAGCCTGGCGCAACCGCTGGTCAAGAAGACGGGCGACAAGGCTGAAGTGTTTCAATTTACCTTGGGCAACGTGTTCTGAGGGTAGCCGTTACTGGAGTATTCATGATGAAGTTCAAGCAGCTTGCAGTTTCCCTGATTCTTGCGTCGGCGTTTGCGGCCGCGCCCCTCCTTGCCGACACCAAGATCGGCTTCGTCAATACCGAACGGCTGCTGCGTGAGGCACCCCTGTCGATTGCCGCGCAGAAGAAGCTGGAGCGCGAATTTTCCGGGCGCGACCAGGAACTGCAGAAGATGGCCAAGCAGGCGCGCGACCTGCAGGCGCAGCTCGACAAGGATGGCGTGACCATGTCGGACAGCGATCGCAAATCGAAGGAACGCGACCTCAACAACCTCAACCTCGAGCTGCAGCGCAAGGGACGCGAGTTCCGGGAGGACCTCAACCTGCGTCGCAACGAGGAACTGAGCCAGATCCAGGAACGCGCGCGCAAGGCGATCCAGGATATCGCCAAGGCCGAGAAATTCGACCTGATCGTCGAGCAGGCCGTGTACGTCGATCCCAAGAGCGACATCACCGACCGGGTGATGAAGGCCCTGGGCGGAAAATAAGTACACGATGGCCTTTACGCTGGCCGAACTGGTCGCGCGTTTTGGCGGAGAGTTGCTGGGCGACGGCAGCGTCACGATTCGTCAGGTTGCGCCGCTGGGCCAGGCGCAGGCAGGCGAAATCGGCTTTGTCTCGCAAGCCCGCTACCTGGCCCAACTGGCCGATACCCATGCCGCCGCGGTGATCCTGCCAGCGGATGCACGCGACGCCACCGACCTGCCGCGCATCCTCACGCCCAATCCCTACCTGTATTTCGCGCGCGTATCGGCCCTGCTCAACCCGCCGCCGCGTCCGCCTGCGGGCATCCATCCTGCAGCGACGGTCGCGCCGGATGCGGAGATCGCCGCCGACGCCAGCATCGGTGCCGGCGCGGTGATCGGCGGCGGCGCACGTATCGGCGCGCGGACGGTCATCGGCCCCAACTGCGTCGTCGGCGACCAGGCCCGCATCGGTGCGGATTGCCTGCTGCACGCCAACGTCACCCTGTATCACCGCTGCGAAGTGGGCGACCGTGCCATCCTGCATTCGGGCTGCGTCATCGGCGCCGACGGCTTCGGTTTCGCACCCAACGAGGGCCGCTGGGAAAAGATCCCGCAGATCGGCCGCGTGCGGATCGGCGACGACGTCGAGGTGGGCGCCTGCACCACCATCGATCGCGGCGCGCTGGAAGACACGGTGATCGAGGAGGGCGTCAAGCTCGACAACCTGATCCAGGTCGCGCACAACGTGGTGATCGGCGCGCACAGCGCGATCGCCGCCTGCACCGGGATCGCCGGCAGCGCGAAGATCGGCCGCCACTGCACCATCGGCGGCGCGGCGATGATTTTCGGCCACATCGAAATCGCCGACGGCACCCGCATCTCGACCAACACGCTGATCACCAAATCGCTGCCCAAGCCGGGCACCTACACCTCGGCGCTGCCGTTCTCCGAACACGAGGTCTGGCAGAGGAACGCCGTGCACATGCGCAACCTCGACAAGCTCGTGAACCGCATCAAGCAGCTCGAAAAACGTCTTACCGAACTGGAAAGCAAATCATGATCATGGACATCGAGCAGGTCATGCAGTACCTGCCGCACCGTTATCCCTTCCTGCTGATCGACAAGGTCACCGAACTCGAACTCGGCAAGTCCGTCACGGCGATCAAGAACGTCACCATCAACGAGCCGTTCTTCCCCGGCCATTTCCCGGGCGCCCCGGTGATGCCGGGCGTGCTGATCCTGGAAGCGATGGCGCAGGCCGCGGCGATCCTGTCGTTCAAGACCAAGGGCTATGCGCCGGAGGACATCGGCATCGTCTATTTCGCCGGC
>DATCTE010000259.1:0-5742 GCA_036568085.1 Thiobacillus sp. | reverse complement strand
AGCAGCTCGACTCCGAGATCGCCGCGGCGACCCGCATCCCGCTGGAAGACGTGCGCGTCTACCTGTCCGAGATGTCGAAGCGGGGCGACATCATCGCGTGCCACTCGACGCGATTCATCAACGGCAGGAAGGTCGAAGGCATGTTGGCCCGGGTGTCGGGATATATCCCGGCCGCCAGCCCCGGCAGGAAGCCCAAGGCCACGTCCTAGCCCACCCCAGCTTGCCTGCCCCCGCTGACGGCGGCGAGGATGCCCTGCAACAGGGCGACCGGGGTGGGCGGGCAGCCCGGCACCTCGACATCGACCGGGATGACGCTGGAGACTTTTCCGCACGTGGCGTAATTCTCTCCGAACATCCCGCCGGTGCATCCGCAGTCGCCCATGGCCACCACCCACTTGGGTTCCGGGACGGCCTCGAACGCGCGTTTCAGTGCAATTTCCATGTTTCGCGTCACCGGCCCGGTGACCAGCAGCAGGTCGGCATGGCGGGGGCTGGCCACGAATTTCACGCCCATGCCTTCGATGTTGTAGTGCGGCCCGCTGAGGGCGTGGATTTCCAGTTCGCAGCCGTTGCAGGAGCCGGTGTCGACGTGGCGGATCGCCACGGCCTGGCCGAACACCTTGAGGATGTCCGCGTGCAGCGCCTGCTCGCGCGTGCGCAGCGCGGGATTCGCCTCGGGCGCCGGCTCGGAGACGATGCCGGTCTTGAGAATCTGCTGGAGGATCAGGAACGTCGCCATCTTACAAATCCGGGCCGCTGTAGGAGAGGTTGAACGATTTGTTGATGAGCGGGAAATCGGGAACGATGTTGCCGAGTACGCCCACCTCCACCAGCGGCCAGTTCTGCCAAGAGGGATCGTGCGGATGTACGCGGTCGAGCCTGCCATCGGCGCCGATGCGTACCGCCACGATCACCGGGCCACGCCATCCTTCCACCCAGCCCAGGCCTTCGCACCCCCCCGCCGCTTGCGTGCAAGGTGCACGAAGCGCGCCGGTGGGAAGCCGTTCGAGCAACTGCCGGATCAGCCGCAGCGACTCGAATACCTCGGTGAAGCGCACCTCGGCGCGCGCCAGGACATCGCCCGATTTCTGCAACGCCATGTTCACGTCGAGCCGGTCGTACGGTGCGCACGGGAACTGCACGCGCGCATCCCACGCCTGACTGCTGGCGCGTCCGGCCAGTCCGGTGAGGCCCAGGCGCGCGGCCATGTCCGGTGCAACGATGCCGGTGTTGGCGAAGCGATCCTGCAGGCCGGTGTGCTCGTCGTAAATGTGCCTGAGGGTTTGCACCTCCCCCGCGATGCGCTCGCACAGGGCGTCCAGCTCGGCCTTGCCGCGCGCATCGATGTCCGTCGCGACCCCGCCGGGAAGGATCATGTCGAACAGGTAGCGATGCCCGAACAGCCTGGCCGACATGCGCATCCAGTCTTCCTTCAGCCGCCAGAACTGCACGAAGCCGAACGTCAGCGCGACGTCGTTGCCAAGAAAGCCGAGGTCGCCCAGGTGGTTGGCCACGCGTTCCATTTCAAGAAACAGCGCACGCAGCCAGGTGGCGCGCTCCGGCACGCTGCAGGCAGTGGCCGTTTCCACCGCCATGCAATAGGCCCAGGCGAATGCCGTATGCGAATCGCCGGAGACGCGGCCGGCGAGTTTCGCCCCGGTTGCCAGGTCCAGGCCTTCGAAGCATTTCTCCGTTCCCTTGTGCGTGTAGCCCAGCCGCTCCTCCAGCCTGAGGATGCGATCGCCGATGACGGAGAAACGGAAGTGTCCCGGCTCGATGGTGGCGGCGTGGATGGGGCCGACTGCAATCTCGTGCACGCCCTCGCCTTCGACGCGGATGAAGGGATAGGGCTCGGTTTCCGGACGCGGCGAACGGCGGGCGGCGTGGGCCGGGAAATCCTTGCGCAGGGGGAACTCATCTTCGGTCCAGGCGCTGTGGCGCAGCCATGCACGATTGTCCACTGCGTCCAGGGCACGAATCCCGAGCAGGTCGAAGGCCGCGCGCTGCATGCGATCGGCCTGCGGGAAAATATGGGCGAGATCCGGATAGGCGGGCTGTTCGCCGTCGAGTTCGCTGGTCGTCCAGATCAGGCCGACGCTGGACAGGAAGGCGACGTGAACGGTGAAATTGCGTCCCAGGTGGCGGTCGTCCGAGCCCCACAGGGCGAGCAACTGGCCGCCTTCGTCCTGGATGGTGCGGGCAAACGCGGGCAGGCGCCCGGGTTCGAGCCGGGAACGCCAGACGAAGCCGCCCTCCGTCTGCGGGGTGAGTGCGATGTCGTCCAGGTGCTTTGGCATCTCAGCCTCCCAGCAATTGCGCGGCCTGACGATACCAGGCCGCGAGATAAGGCGGGATGAACAGACCCAGCATCAGCACCAGGCCGAGGTGGACGAAGACGGGGGTGAGCGCGGGCATGTGCGGCAGCCGCGGCAGTCCGGTCTCGCCGAACACCATCGGCTGCACCTTGCCGAAGATGGAGGCGAACGCCACGCCCAGCGCGACGAGCAGGAAGGGCGTCGCCCAGGGGTGCTCGTGCATGGCCGTAGTGATGATCAGGAACTCGCTGGCGAACACGCCGAACGGCGGCACGCCGAGGATGGCAATGGTACCCAGCATCAACCCCCAGCCGATGGTGGGGTTGGTCTTGATCAGGCCGCGAATGTCGCTCATCAATTGCGTGCCGGCCTTTTGCGTGGCGTGTCCGACGCTGAAGAAGATGGCGGATTTGGTGAGCGAATGCATGGTCATGTGCAGGAGCCCCGCGAAGCTCGCCACGGCGCCGCCCATGCCGAAGGCGAAGGTGATGAGGCCCATGTGCTCGATGGAGGAATAGGCGAACATGCGTTTCACGTCGGTCTGGCGATTGATCAGGAATGCGGCGACCACGACCGACAGGAGGCCGAACCCCATCATCAGGTTGCCGGCCATGTCATTGCCGAGCGCGCCATCGACCAGCACCTTGGAGCGCATCACCGCATACAGCGCGACGTTGAGCAGCAGGCCGGAGAGTACGGCGGATACCGGCGTGGGGCCTTCGGCATGGGCGTCCGGCAGCCAGCTGTGCAGGGGAACCAGTCCCACTTTCGTCCCGTAGCCGACCAGCAGGAAGACGAAAGCCAACTGGAGCACCGTGGGTTCCAGTTGTGTCTTCACCCCGTTCAATTGTGTCCACTGCAGCGCAGTGCCACCCGACCCCAGCACCTTTTCCGCAGCGAAGTAGAGCAGGATCGTGCCGAACAGCGCCAGTGCGATGCCGACGCCGCACAGGATGAAGTATTTCCAGGCCGCTTCCAGCGACGCCGGCGTGCGGTACAGCGAGACCAGCAGCACGGTGGCGAGCGTTGCGCCTTCCATCGACACCCACAGGATGCCCATGTTGTTGGTGGTCAGCGCCAGGATCATCATGCCGATGAAAATCTGGTAGCTGCTGTGGTAGAGCCGCAGGCGGGCGGCGCTCAGCCGGCCGTGTTCTTCTTCGATGCGCATGTAGGGACGCGAAAACAGCGCGGTGGTGAAGGCGACGAAGGCTGTCAGCGTGATCAGGAAGACGTTGAAGGAATCGATGAAGAACCAGCCGTTGCCCACCGTCATCGGCCCTTCCTCGACGATGCGCGCGGTCAGCAGCGCTGCCACGCCCAGGGTGAGCAGGCTGAACAGTGCGTTGATCTCCGGCGCATTGCGCCGGAAGCCCCACAGCGCCATGAAAATGCCGCCGGACAACGGAATGCCGAGTAGCCAGTAAATTTCCACGCCTTATTTTTCCTTGAGCTTTTCCATGTGTTTCAGATCCAGCGAATCGAAGGTCTCGCGGATCTGGAAGATGAAGATGCCGAGCACGAAGACGCCGACCAGCACATCCAGCGCTACCCCAAGTTCCACTACCAGGGGCATGCCGTAGGTGGCGCTGGTGGCGGCGAAGAACAGGCCGTTTTCCATGGCCAGAAAGCCGATCACCTGGGGGATGGCCTTGGTGCGCGTGATCATCATGAGGAAGGCGAGCAGCACGCATGCAAGGGCGATGCCAAGGGTCGAGCGCATTACCGTGCCCGACATCTGCGAGATGGGCAGCGCCAGATTGAAGGCGAAGATCACCAGAACGATGCCGATCAGCATGGTGGTGGGGATGTTGATCATCGGTTCCACGACCCGGTTCACGTTCAGCTTTCTTATCAGTCGATAGAAGTACCAGGGCATGGCAATGACCTTGAGCCCCAGGGTCAGGGCCGCCGAGTAATACAGGTGGTGCTGGCCGGTGGACCAGGCGACGATGGCCGTGGACACGGCTAGGGCCGCGCCCTGCCAGGCGAACAGCGTCACCAGGCCGGCGACGCGGCGTTGCGAGAGCATGGCGAAAGAAATCAGCAGCAGCAGCGCCGCGAGCAGGTTGACGATCTGCAGGTGGTAGTTCAGCGCCATGTCAGACCTCCAGCAGGAAGTGGGTCAGCATGCCCAGCACTGCCAGCAGGAAGGCGGTGCCGAGAAATTCCGGCGCGCGGAACAGGCGCACCTTGGCGGAGATGGCTTCCATGAACGACAGCGCAGCACCGCCCGCCGCCAGCTTGGCCACCATGGCTGCAAGTGCCAGGGGCAGAGCCGTGACATCGCCCCGGGGTGCGATGCCCCAGGGCAGGAACAGGGCGATGCCCAGCACGGAATAGGTGAATAGTTTCAAGGCCACCGCCCACTCGATCAGCGCCAGATGCCGTGCGGAATACTCGAGGACCATGGCTTCGTGGATCATGGTCAGTTCCAGATGCGTGGTCGGGTTGTCCACCGGGATGCGGGCGTTTTCTGCCACCGAGATCATCCAGAATGCGACTGCCGCGAATGCCAGGCTGGGGTAGATGGCGAACTCCTTTTGTGCCAGGGTCTCGACGATGTGCGGCAGTTCGGTGGACTGCGAGATCAGGCTGGCGGTGAAAAACACCATGAGCAGCGCAGGCTCGGCCAGGAAGGACACCAGCATTTCCCTGCGCGCCCCGAGCGTGCCGAAGGAGGTGCCGATGTCCATGGCGGCCAGCGCCAGGAACACCCGCGCCAGTGCAAGGATGCCCACCAGGGCGATGACATCCGCTGCCGGCGAGAACGGCAGATCGTTGGCGATGGTCGGCACCAGGCCGGCCGCCAGCACCATGCAGGAAAAGATCAAATAAGGCGCGAATCGAAACAGCGGGCTGGCGTTGCTGGCGATCACCGCGTCCTTGTGGAACAGCTTGCGCAGCGTGCGGTAGGGTTGGGTGAGGGGCGGCGCGGTGCGGCCCTGCAGCCAGGCACGGCACTGGTTGACCCAGCCCATCAGCAGCGGTGCCAGCAGGATGGCCAGCAGGGTCTGGGCAATTTGCAGAAGGATTCCGGTGATCATGCTTTCAGCGCGATACGAAGACGAGCAGAACGATCAGGGTGACGAAGCTGTAGGTCAGATACCACTGGATGCGGCCGTGTTGCAGGCGCCCGGCCTGTGCCGACAACCATCCGACCAGATCGGCGATGGGTTTGTAGAGGAGCAGCCAGAGCTTGTCGCGGCTGTCGCCGCGGTAGTGCGGATGGCGATCGAAGGGGTCGGGCGTTTCCCGTTCGACCCGCATGAAGGAAACGAAGATATGGCGAATCGGCTGCCCGAAGCCTTCGGCGCTGTCCTGGGTGCGGGCGTTCTGTTCGGGATAACCGCAGTCCCAGGGATCGGCGTGGCGCACGCGGCCGTGATAGACGCGGCGTACCCAGATGAAGGTAAACAGCAAAACC
>DATCTE010000258.1:0-19433 GCA_036568085.1 Thiobacillus sp. | reverse complement strand
GCCTCGAAATTCGCGCGCGCCTCCTCCCGCAACCGCTGTTCCAGACGGATCGCCGCGTCCTGCGCGGTGGCGCTGAGCTGCTCGGCGGCCTGCTGGTCGGTACGCCGCGCCGGACCCGGCAGCGTCAGTCCCACACTCACCCCGAGCAGATGCTCGTTGCCGCCCATTTCGTTTTTGTAGAACACGCCGACATTGGGATCGACGCTGCGGCGGCTGGCCAATTGCCGCGCTTCGGCCTGCAGCATGTCGGCCTGACGGCGCGCACGCGACAGTTCGTGGTCGTGCGCCAGCACCGTGCCGACATACGCCTCCGCCGTACCCGACGGCGGCACCGGGGGCGGCAGGGTATCATCCGCCGTCACCGGCAGGCCGGGATACTGCGCGACGAGCCGGCTGCGTGCCCGCTGTTCGCGCGCGACCGCCTGCTGCTGCTGCAGACGCGCCTGCGCCAGTGCGGCCTCGGAATTGACGCGTTCGGAACGCGGCGCCTCGCCCAGACGGATGCGTGCATTCACGGTGGCGAGCTGCTGGTCGGCAATGCCCACTTGCGCCAGCCACAGCTTCGTCTGACTGGCCGCGTTCAGCCAGTCGAACCACAGCGCAAGCAGTTGCCGGCCGCTTTCGTGCATCGCCTCGCCGAGGCTGGCTTCGGCATGGGCGGTGAGCGCACCGGCCAGGGCGCGATCGGCGGCGGCGCGCGCGGGCAGCCGCAGCGGGCGTGACAGTGCCACGCCCCATTCGGCAAAACGATCCTGCGGCGAATCGATACGGCGCTGCAGCGCATCTGCGCTCAGCGTCCACTCTTCGCGTCCGTTCCGCAGACTCTTGCTCTTCAACGATTGCGCGGCGAATTCGCCGCGCGCCTGCGCCACCATGGGCGAAGCCAGCAGGGCGGCTTCGGCAGCGGCAGGGTCGGGCAGATAATCGGCGCGTGCCACCGTGGAAAAACCCGGCGCGGCAAACGCCAGCGCCAGCGCGAGGGTGAGTGTGTGCACGGCGTTCATGCGCGCGCTCCTTGGAACCCGGAAATAGCAGTTGGACGTACCCGATGGTGCGTTTGGGCGGGTGACTGGCGCGAAGCGACAACGCCGCAGGCCGATGCCTGCAAGGCGGAGTGACAAAGCCAGACGCCTGACCGGACGTGCCAGCGGGTACGTAGCGGACTTACCCGGAAGCGGGGGGAAAACGAAGGCAGGAAGTTCATGTTCATGTGGCATCCATCACGTTAAAAGCGGTCAGCTGCTTTTTTCGGGTTCAATATGAATTGGCGGTACAACAGCGGCAGCATCACCAGCGTCAGCAGGGTGGCGCTGACCAAGCCGCCGATGACGACGATGGCGAGCGGGCGCTGGATTTCGGAACCGGGTCCGGTCGCGAACAGCAGCGGCACCAGGCCGAAGGCGGCGATGCTGGCGGTCATCAGCACCGGCCGCAGGCGGCGCAATGCGCCGTCGCGCACCACCGCGTCGCCCTTCGCCCCCTGCGCGCGCAGCTGGTTGAAGTGGCTGACCAGCACCACGCCGTTCAGTACCGCGATGCCCAGCAGCGCAATGAAGCCGACCGAGGCGGGCACCGACAGATACTCACCCGACGCCCACAGCGCGAAGATGCCGCCGATCAGCGCCAGCGGCACGTTCATCATCACCAGCAGCGCCTGGCGCGCGTCGCCGAAGGTGACGTAGAGCAGGAAGCCGATCAGCAGCAGCGCCACCGGCACCACGACCATCAGGCGCTTCGCGGCACGCTGCTGGTTCTCGAACTGGCCGCCCCAGGTGATGCTGTAGCCGGGTGGCAGCTTGACCTGCGCGGCCACGGCGGCTTTCGCGTCCTCGACGAAGCTGACCAGGTCGCGCCCGGCGACGTTGCTCTGCACCACCGTGAAACGGGCCGCGTTTTCGCGCTTCACCGCCACCGGGCCGTTGGTGCGCTTAAGATGCGCCACCTGGTCGAGGCTGATCTCGCGGCCGTCCGCCAGGGTCAGGCGCAGCGCCTGCAGCGCGTCGGGCGACGCGCGCAAATCGGCTGGGCCCCGCAGTTGCAGCGGGATGCGCCGTCCCTGTTGCTGGATCGTGCCGATGACTTCGCCCTCGAGTTGCGTACGCAACAGCATGGCGATGTCGTCGGCGGACAGGCCAAAACGGGCGGCCGCATTGCGGTCGACTTCCGCCTGCAGATACTGCACGCCCGCGTTCTGCTGGGTATAGACATCGGACGCGCCGGGGATTTTTCCGACCACGCTGAAAATCTCGCCGGTCAGCCGGTTGAGCGTGGCGAGATCGGGGCCGAAAATCTTGATCGCGATGTCGCCGCGCGAGCCGGTGAGCATTTCCGAGACCCGCATGTCGATCGGCTGGGTGAAGGTGTAGGCGATGCCGGGGAAACCTTCGACCACCTTGCGGATTTCCCCGATCAGCCATTCCTTGTCGGGCTTGCGCCATTCGGCCATCGGCTTCAGCACCAGGAAGGAATCGGTGTCGTTGAGCCCCATCGGATCGAGCCCGAGTTCGTCGGCACCGGCGCGCGCGACGATGCGGCGGATCTCCGGCACATTCTTCAGCAGCGCCTGCTGCACCCGCAAATCCTGTGCGACCGATTCTTCCAGGCTGATCGACGGCAGCTTTTCCAGTTGCACTAGGATGTCGCCTTCGTCCATGGTCGGCATGAAGGTCTTGCCGATCAGCGGATAGACGCCGACCGCTGCCAGCATCAGCACGCCGGCGGTGACGTAGACGATCTTCGGCCGCGCCAGCGCGCGATCGAGCAGCGGCGTATAGAGGCCTTGCGCCTTGCGCAGCAGCCACGGATCGGTGTGCGCGCCCTGCTTCAACAGAAACGAGGCCAGCACCGGGATCACGCTGAGCGCCATCAGCAGGGATGCCGCCAGGGCGAACACGATGGTCAGCGCGACCGGCGTGAACAGCTTGCCCTCCAGGCCCTGCAGCGTCAGCAGCGGCAGGAACACGATGGCAATGATGGCGATGCCCGAGGTCACCGGGCTGGCGACTTCCTGCGTCGCCCACAACACGCGCTGCAGCGGCGTTTCGCTGGTGTTCTCCGGATCGTGCGCCAGATGCGCGACGACGTTCTCCACCACCACCACCGCCGCATCGACCAAGAGGCCGATCGCGATGGCCAGTCCGCCCAGGCTCATCAGATTGGCCGACAGGCCGAACTGGCGCATCAGCACGAACGTCGCCAGCACCGACAGCGGCAGGATCAGCGCCACCACGATGGCCGCGCGCAGGTTGCCGAGGAACAGCAGCAGCAGGATCACCACCAGCACCGCCGCTTCGAGCAGCGCCTTGCTCACCGTGCCGACGGCACGATCGACCAGTTGCGCGCGGTCGTAGAACGTCGAAATCGTCACGCCCTTGGGCAGCGTGGCCTGGATCTCGGCAAGTTTGGCCTTGACGTTCTTGATCAGCTCGCCCGCGTTGACGCCTTTCAGGCCGATCACCAGGCCCTCCACGGCCTCGCCCTGGCCGTTTTGCGTCACCGCGCCGTAGCGGGTCATCTCGCCCAGTTCCACGCGCGCGACATCGCCGACGGTGACGACCACGCCCCCCACTGTCTTGATGCCGATGTGCCGCAAATCGTCCAGCGAGCCGATGCCGCCGTTGACGCGAACCACCCAGGTTTCCTCGCCTTCGTTGACGCGCCCGGCGCCGTCGTTGCGGGTATTGCTTTCCAGCGCCTTGCGCAATTCGTCATAGGTGACGCCGCGCGCGGACAGCGCGGCCGGATCGGGGCTCACCGAGAACGTTGCGACGCGGCCACCAAGCGAGTTGACGTCGGCCACACCGGGAATCGCGCGCAATTGCGGGCGCACCGTCCAGTCGAGCAGGGTGCGTTTTTCCGCCAGCGACAGCGGCCCTTCGAGGGTGAACATGAAGAGTTCCGACAGTGGCGTGGAAATCGGCGCCAGGCCGCCCGACACGTTGGCGGGCAGATCGCCCTTCACGTTGGCGAAGCGCTCCGCCACTTGCTGGCGTGCCCAGTAAATGTCCGTGCCCTCGGCAAAATCGACGGTGATGTCGACCAGCGCATTCTTCGACTGGCTGCGCAGGATGGTCTGTTTCGGAATGCCCAGCAGTTCGGTTTCAACCGGCTGGGCGATGCGCGCCTCCACCTCTTCCGGCGTCATGCCCGGCGCCTTCAGGATCAGCTTGACCTGCGTGGTCGAGACATCGGGGAAGGCATCGATGGGAATCTGCTGGAACGCACGCACGCCCAGGCCCGCCAGCACCAGCGCCAGCGCGAGCACGAACCAGCGTCGCGCCAGCGCGGTTTCGATCAGGATATTCAACATGAATTACTCTCCCAGCCATTGCGCCTTGAGCGCCGCCACACCCTTGGCGGCGACGCGGCTGCCGGCGGCGAGGCCGGTGACTTCGGCCTGGCTGGCGTTCTGGCGAATCAGCTGCACCGGCGTCGGCATGAAGCCCTGCGCGGTTTCGACGAACACATAGGGCTGGCTGGCCTTCCACACCAGGGCAGTGGCGGGCACCACCCGGCTTTGCGCCGACTGTGCACTCCCAACAGGAGCAGATACCCCTGCAATGGCAACCTGCACCGACTGGCCGGGGCGCAAGCGCTTTTGCGGGTCGACGAGGCTGGCGCGCGCCAGCACGCTTTGCGACGCACTGAGCTGCGGCAGCAGCGCAGTGACGCGGCCGCTGGCCTCGCTGTCCGCCACCGTCACGGACTGGCCGACTGCCACCTGGCGCGCCTGCGTCGTCGACAGCGGAATCTCCAGGGCCAGTTTCGACAGATCCGCCACTTTGACCAGCGCCATGCCGGCATCCACGCGCTGGCCCGGCTCGGCGACACTTTCCGTCACCACCCCGGCGATCGGCGCGGTCAGTGTGATCGCGCTGCCGGACACCTTGCCGGTTCCCATCAGGGACATCGCACTCTGCGCCGCCGCCAGACCGGCGCGCGCCGACTGGGCTTCGGAGCGGGTGGCACGCAGGCGCGATTCGGCGATCAGGCCTTCGCTGAACAGTTTTTCATCGCGCGCAGCATTGCTGGCCGCCAGCTGCGATCGCAGCCGCGCCTGCGTCAGCGCATTCTGCGCATCGGCCAGGCCGGGCATCGACAGGGTCACGAGCGGGGCGCCGCGCTTGACCGTATCGCCCGCCTGCACATGCAGCTGGGTGACGAGGCCAGCACCGGCCGCGGCGGCCACGCGTACGCTGGCGGGCGGCAGCGTCACCCGTGCCGTATAGGTCAGCGCCGGGCTGGCGGATTGCGTGGCGGCAGCCACGGTGGCGATGCCGAGATTCTTCTTCTGGGCAGCGGTCAGGGGCAGGACATCGGCTGCGAAAGCCGGGGCGGCGCTGAACAGCGCCAATACGAGCATACGAGTGATCACGCTTGATCTCCATGAGCAAAAAACAGCAGGCAGACGCGCAACAGCGGGCGCGCCGCGTGGAACAATCAGCCGAGCGGCGGCGCCAATGCGTGGGGCAGGGCGTGATCGGGTAGGGGAGGATGCAACGGCGGGGCAACTGGAAGAAACGTGCCCACTCTTGCCGTCGGCGGCCGAGCCGCCGACACCGGGGCGGGCACATCGGCATTCGCCGCAGCCAGCGCGACGTGCCGCAACGGCATGCCTTGCCCCACCTCGACCTCCTCACCCCGCTCGCTGCTCTCGATTGCATGATAGGTCACGTCGCCGTGCACGCCCGGGTGCACATGCAGCCAACCCGCATGGTTCAGCTGCACCGCCCCCGCGTGGGCGTGGACGAACGGCGTCAATGCCTGCAGGGCAATGACAAACCAGAGCATCAACAAGCGGTGAAGGCGGCGCGGCACAGTCGGATAAGAATGCTTCGAAAAAGTTAAAGGATGCACCGTTCCGGATGACAGGATGCGTATCGGGATAGGCAAGTGCAGCAGGTACGAGGCGCATCCTGCCGGTCGAATCTTAAGACTGCCTTAAGTTGCGGGGGCCGGCCGCCCGGCCAGGGGGAGAACACAGCCCCACCTGGACCCGAAGCGAGAGTTCAGGCGATTGGGGAAGAATGTCTTTTGTTCGGCCAGAGCCGACGCTAGTAGCTGAATGTCAGAAGGGGGCCGATGTCCGCTGCGGAAGCACAATGCTACGTGCCGTTTTCGGCCCACTTTTCGGTCTTCATACACCCTGGATAGATTTAATATTCTGCAATGGCTTAAATGCGCCGCAAGGAGAGCGGCTACTTGCTAATATGTCTGCCCATGCATACTGTCGTTTACAGTAACTCTCACGATGCCACAAGTTGGAATGGAGTGCAGTTCGAAGATGGAATCGAATTCGCTTCATTTATAGCAAATGAGGTCACTCCACGCCTGCACGATGCGGCTGGCAGAGCAGACTTCACTGCGCACCTAAACGGCCTTGCCTCTACCGGATTTGCTCAGGATAGCCTTCAGGCCATACTGGAAGCCGAGCAACCTGAAGAGCGTGACTGGGCTGTTGGTGAGGCATTAGCCGAAGCGTGGCTGAGCCGTGAGCACGGCGTGGTCTGGCCATGGAATATGGAACGCGACAAACGCACACCACAAGCAAGCCTCCCCGGCGCTGACTTGGTTGGATTTGTGAATCATGGCAGCGAAACACTCTTGGCGCTGGGCGAGGTCAAATGTTCTTCCGATAGCAATACTCCACCGAACGTCATGACAGGTCGCCATGGCATGGCCCGTCAGCTAGAAAATTTGGCAACGGACATCGGATTGCTGCATACACTAATTCGATGGTTACAGCCGCGCTGCCGTGGCAACGATTCCGAGCCACACTTTAATGCGGCGATCAGTTTGCTGCTTCAGTCGGGTAACAAGGCGATGTCACTGTTTGGGGTGTTGGTGCGCGACACCCAGCCGGACGAGCGGGATCTCCGCAAGCGCGGCCAGCACTTGGGGGGGATCGTCAAGGCACCTGCCGGATGCCGCTTGCTGGCGCTCTATCTCCCTTGTTCGATTGCCAGCCTTCCTGCGCGCGTTCAAGGTGGTGCGTCATGAGCCACTGGATGCTTGAATCTCTCGGTGAAATGCGCGGCAAGGCGTTGCATGAGGCAGCACGCGCCCAAGTTCTGAGCGAGCTTGCGAGCTTGCCGCATGAGATGGATTACGTGCTGATTGAGCGCGTCGCTCAGACCATGGAAACCGTGGTGATGGACTTGCTGCTGAATCCTGTCATTGAGAACGAACAATTGCATACGCTACGGCAATGTGCTGCCGATGCTTATCGTCTCTATCGCGTATTGCCCGAAAAAGAAGTCATGCTGGATGAAGCCGAATTGCGTTTGCGGCGAAGCGCATTGGCAGTACTAGGCGATCTCGGCGCAGACGCAGCGCGCAATTTACGCGAGAAACCATGGCCGACATTGGAGCTTGAGTCGGGAGACTGGCGGACGCGCACTCTGAGTACGATCATTGACATCTGGCTGCGGTTGATTCGCAAGCAAGGATGGGATGACCGCGATGCAGTACTGGAGCGCATCCGCATGTTGCGCCAGGCACAAGCTACTTTCGAGTCAAGCTATCTCAATGGCGCTGAAGGCCATGGTGCTAAGGCCGCAGCTCTGGAATTGATGGCGCTGTATCACTTGGCGAAAGCGGCAGAAATACTTGCCCTCTATGTCACCGATGGTGTTGTCGAGGGTAACTTTCAAATCCACATTCTCCTTGATATGCACTTCGACCGCGCCATGGCGATAAGTGAGCAAGGTACGGCTTTTCAGTTGGAACCCCTTGTTCGTCTTATGGCGGCAACGGCACGGCAATTAGCCGACAATGCCATATGGACAGTTACCCGTGCCGTCAACTCGCGCGTAACCAAATTCGTCCATAGCCTCGTCGATCGAGGCAGAGGTAACAAAGCACTGTTTGATGTATTGCCGCCGCAACGGCGCGCATTGGCGGAACAGGGTTTGCTCGGTTCTAGCCGACGTGCAGTGGTGGTCAGCCTGCCGACCTCTAGCGGCAAGACGTTGATTGCCCAGTTCCGTATTCTTCAAGCGTTGAATCAGTTCGATCATGAGCGTGGTTGGGTGGCTTATCTTGCACCCACACGTACGCTGGTGCGTCAGGTTGCCCGTCGTCTTCGGCGTGATTTTGAGCCGCTTGGGGTGTTAGTCGAACAGGTCAGTCCAGCGCTTGAGGTCGATGGCGTGGAATCAGAATTGCTCTGCGAAGAAGATAAAGATCGCGAGTTTCGTATCCTCGTAACTACGCCCGAAAAGCTTGACCTCATGTTACGGCAGGACTGGGAAGCAAAGATCGGCCGCCCTCTAACGCTGGTGGTAGTTGATGAAGCTCATAATATTCAAGAAGGGGAACGTGGCCTTAAGTTGGAGCTGTTGCTAGCAACAATCAATGCCGAGTGCCGGATGGCTCAGTTTCTGCTGTTGACCCCATTCATTAGCAATGCCCGCGAGGTGGCGCGTTGGCTCGGGGATAGTAATTCAGACGACATCAGCCTAGCCATGGATTGGCAGCCGAATGACCGGGTTATCGGTGTTGTGAAGCCGGTAAAAGGCGCTCTTCGTAAAGGAAGAAGTTACGACTATCGGCTCGACCTTGAGACGGTGCATACCACACGCGCTACCTTGGCAATTGATGATCTGATTTCGCTAGACAAAGACCCGAATTGCAAAAAGTCTTTCAGTGCAATATCAAATCAGACTGATGTGTCGGTCGCCGCCGCACATCAGCTCAAAAAGCGTGGCCCGGTGATTGTTATGCACGCCAGGCCGAGCTGGGTATGGTCACTTGCCATGGCAATGAAGAGCGGGACGAATCGTCGTTCAGTGATTTCCGAGCAAGTGAAGTTGGTACAGGAATTTCTTGCTTTAGAGATGGGAAGTGATTTCCCGCTGATCGACTTGCTTGCCCATGGAATTGGCGTTCACCACGCCGGTTTGTCTGACGATACTCGTGCGTTGATGGAATGGCTGTTTGAGAACGAGGAACTAGATTATCTAGTGGCGACTACAACAATTGCCCAGGGTGTCAATTTCCCCGTATCAGGCGTTGTTATGGCCTCGCATCAATATCCATACGGTCAAGATATGCCCCCAGCAGATTTCTGGAACATCGCTGGCCGCGCGGGGCGCGTGGATCAAGGTAGTTTGGGTGTGGTTGCGATGGCGGCAGATAACGATGCTAAAGCTGACAAGCTTAAAACTTTCATCCACAAGCAAACCGGTGAACTTAATTCTGCCTTGATACAGCTTGTCGCGGATGCCGGAGATTTTATTGATGACCTTGGATATATCGTCTATGTGAAACCTGAATGGTCAGCATTTGTACAGTATCTGGCACACACTTACCAACAAATGGGGCGACCACAATCTTTCGCCGATCAGATGGAGCAAATTCTGCGGGGTACGTTCGGATTCGGCAAGCTGAGGGTTAGCAATGCAAATCAAGCCACGCGTTTGCTAAACAGTATCCGAAACTATGCCACCTATTTGAGCAAACCAAACCAACCTTTGAAGCTGGTAGATAGCACTGGATTTTCGTTGCAAAGCGTCATGACCGCAATGAACGAGGCGAGGCTGGAAGGCATTGGAAAAGATGCTTGGAACTCCAACACATTGTTTGGCAGCGAAAGTGACGCCCTGAAAAAGATGATGGGGATTTTGCTTAGGGTGCCTGAACTCAGACAAAACCTTGAGGAGGTCACTGGAGCAGCAGGCCCAAATGGCGACAAGCTAGCTTTGATTCTCAAGGACTGGGTAAGTGGATGTTCCTTACCGGATATTGCCCAGCGACATTTTTCCAGAGATGGGCGTGATGCAACAGATGCCCTAACTGCATGTGGACAGAACCTGTTCGGTAAGCTCACCCAAACTGCTGCTTGGGGGTTGGGCGCGTTGCTGTCAATCACTGGGGGAGATATCCCCGAGGAAGAACGGCAGTTATTGAATAACCTAGCATCACGGGTTTACTACGGCGTGTCTGACGAGAATGCCATTGCATTACGTTTGCTGGGCATTCCTCGCATGGCAGCGGAGCCTTTAGCCTCCCAGATGCGCGCCAGCGGCCATCGCCCGTTGGCTGAAGTTCGTAATGCACTCCGCAGTTCGGATGTGGCTTTCTGGACAGAAGCGCTTGGATCGGAGAAGGGGAAAATCTACCGAAAAGTATGGCGCGTATTGGAGGGCTTAGATTAATCATGCCCATACTTCTGGTTATGGCTTGAGACTTGAGTCCAAACTGGCAATTACGTCAACCACATTGCGATTATTACGGTCAACACCCAATTTGAGCTTTGGTTGACTGCTTTGGGTCGGGAAGACTTACCCGGTACAGGGGAAAGCGGTCATTGGTGAACGACCGTTGTCAGGTCAAGGCGGATGGCGGCAATGGCCGAACATCGGTCATTGCCGGCGATCTCACCGAGTTACTGGAACGCGTCGCCCAGAGCCGGTGATGGCAGGCTCAGATCGCCATCAACAGACCTTGGCCCTGCAACGCGCCATGGGCCAATCCCGACACTCCATCCAGCACGATAACAAGGCCGGAAGGAATGACCAGGTGCGGCGGGGCATGGAAGGAATCGCCCTGGATTCCCACCGCCAACCCGAATGAACGCAGACGCCCGCCCCGGAAATTCCGGATGGGCGTCGTCATACCGCTGCAATCCAGCCTGCCTAACATCGAACTGCCCGTTTCAGAACGGGTTCCACACACGCATCCCAGTGCTCGGACGAGACATGCGGTCACGCCGCATCTGCGTGACTGGTCTCGATAGGGCCCGCATGGGGGCGACATCCGCGCGTTAAACCAAGGCCGTGGTCCGGGGCTTGGACAGGGACGGCGTCGCGGTTTCCTCAATGATCTTTATCAAAGGAACACTCGTATGAAAAAACTGCTCCTCGCTTCTGCATTGCTCGCCGCCGGCTTCGTTACGGCGACCTCCGCCATGGCGCACGACCTTGACCGCGGCCACGACGATGGCGCGACGCCCGTCACCATCGCGGTGTTCGGCGACTGGCCCTACAACCAGAACCTGCTCGACAATGCGCCGCTGCTGATCGATTCCGTCAACGCGGACAAGAAGGTCAGCCTGGTGATGCATGTGGGGGACATTCACGCCGGCAGCTGGGCCTGCACCAGCGCAGACATCCTGCCCCCCATCGCGACATCCAATCCGGGCTGGAACCAGAAGGTCTATTACCAGTTCCAGCAGTTCAACAAGCCGGTCGTTTACACCCCGGGCGACAACGAATGGACCGACTGCCACAAGTCCAAGGAAAAGAGCAGCGGCGATCCGCTCAAGGAACTGGCCGCCGTGCGCAGCCTGTTCTTCGCCCAGCCCGGCCACACCCTCGGCATGGACGTGAAATCGGTCTGGAGCCAGGCCCAGCATTTCGATCCGGCCTATCCCGCCGACGCCCAGTTCGTCGAGAACACGATGTGGATGGACGGCAAGGTGCTGTTCGTGATGGTGAACATGCCCGGCTCCAACAACGACACCGTGTCGTGGACCGGCGCCTTCTCCAATCCGACCGCACAGGACCAGGAAGTGGCCGAGCGCACCGGCGCCGATATCCGCTGGCTGCAATCTGCCTTCCAGATGGCGGAAAAGACCCATGCCAGGGCCGTGGTCATCGGCCAGCAGGCTGACATGTGGGACCCGGAAGCCCTGGCCGGCAACAAGCTCTACAACTACACACCCTATGTGCAGAAGCTGGCTGACCTGGCGGTGGATTTCGGCCGTCCGGTCCTGCTGCTCAACGGCGACTCGCACGTTTATGGCGCCGACATGCCGCTGGCCGATCCCGCCAGCGCGACGGGCAAGATCCACAACACCCAGGCCGTGCCCAACCTGACCCGCATCACGGTTCAGGGCTCCACCAACGCTCCTGCCGAATGGTTGCGCCTCACCATCGATCCGCGCACGCCGCAGATGTTCAGCTGGGAAAACGTGCCCTACTGCAAGGACCCCTTGTCCAGCTGCAAGTAAGGCCGCAGGGGCAGGCCTTTGAAGAGAAGGCGCTGCCCCGGTTTCCGAACGCCGGCGCATGGCTGCGACAGTATGCGCCGGCGTTTTTTTGCCTGGCGTCCGCCGCGGCACTGCCCGTGAAACCCATGCCGGCTGCCTGATCGGGAAGGAATCCCGCTCTTAAGGTTTCCCTAAGCTGACGCGCATACAGTCTGCCTCAACCCGCTTTCAGGAGACTGCCATGCCCCATCCGTCCACGTCACTTTCATCCACGCAGCCGCATCGCGTGTTCGACCCCTTGCTGCGCCTGCTGCACTGGGTCATTGCGCTGGCCATCGTGGCGCTCATCGTCACCAGCCAGCTGGCCGACTGGTTCGAGCACGGCCCCTATGAAAAAACCCTGTGGAATCTGCATATCCTCATCGGCTACACGCTGACGGCGGGCCTGCTGACGCGCCTGCTGTGGGGCCTGGTGGGTCCGGTCAGCGCACGCTGGCGCGACCTGTGGCATCCCGCCGTGTGGAAGGACAGTCTCAGGAAACTGCGCCTGCCCACGAAGCATCGCGCGGGCCACGACCCGATCGCCAGCCTGGGTTATCTGTTTGCCTACGGCGTGATGGCGCTGATGGTCGTCACCGGACTGGGGCTGGCCGCCAGCGAGTTCCAGACCGGCCCGCTCGCCGGCTGGCTGGGCAACATGCCGTGGCTGGAAGACGTGCTGGGCGAGCCGCACGAAGTCGGGTTCAGCCTGATGCTCGGCTTCATCGGCCTGCATCTGGCGGCGCTGGTGTTTCACCAGTGGCGCGGCGAGCGGGTGGCGCAGAGCATGGTCACCGGCAAGCAATATCTCGATGCGGAAAGCGGGGTGCAGCATGATTAAGCGATTCTTCTGCGGCGGCCTGGCAATGCTGGGCATGGCCTCGGCCATGGCGGGCGCCGCCGACTCTCCTGCCAGCCTGATGGCGCAATATGCGAAGCAGGCGGGCGTGCCGATCTCGGCCCTGTCCGCCCCGCGCGGCGCAGCGCTGTATCGCACCGAGCATCCGGGCCGCGATGGCCAGGCCGTGAGCTGCGCCAGCTGCCATACCGCCAACCCGGCCCAGCCCGGGCGCACCCGTGTCGGCAAGCGCATCGAGCCGCTGGCACCGGCGGCGAACCCGCAGCGTTTCACCGATGCGGCCAAGGTCGAGAAATGGTTTCGGCGCAACTGCCAGGATGTCCTGCAACGCGAATGCAGCGCACAGGAAAAGGGCGATTTCATCGCCTGGCTGAGCCAGGCCAGATAAGGAGCACACCATGAATTATCTATTGCGTGGCATCGGCGTCGTCGCAGCGGTCGGGGTGGTCAGCATGCTGGCGTTTTCATTGCCTTCGGGTGAGGCGCACGGCGATGGCGGCAGCCACACGCTGCCGAAGCTGGCGCACAAGAACTACCAGCAGGAATGTGCCAGCTGCCATATCGCCTATTCGCCGGCCTTGCTGCCGAAGGCCTCGTGGCGGCGCCTGATGAGCGGGCTCGACCAGCACTTCGGCGAAAACGCCAGCCTTGATCCGGCCACGCAGGCTGATATCCTGCGGTTCCTGGAGGTCAACGCCGCCGACAGCGGCACCAGCCGGATGGGCAGCCGGGTGATGCAGGGCGTGAATCCGAACGACGCCCCGCTGCGCATCACCGAAACCCGCTGGTTCGTGCGCAAGCACGACGAGGTGTCCCGCGCGACCTGGTCGCGCAAGTCGATCGGCTCCGCCGCCAACTGTGCGGCTTGCCACCGGCAGGCGGAACAGGGCGTGTTCGACGAGGACACGGTCAGGATTCCGAAATAAAACCCGGGGATGAAACCCCAAGGATAAAGATCAGCGATGCGCATATTGTTGGTGGAAGACGATCGCATGCTGGGCGACGGCCTGCAGGCCGGGCTGACCCAAGCGGGTTACGCCGTCGACTGGCTGCGCGATGGCGAGGCGGCGGTGGCAGCGCTGTCCACCGAATCGTTTGCGGCCGTGGTGCTCGACCTGGGGCTGCCCAAACGCGACGGCCTGTCGGTGCTGCAGTGGCTGCGTGGGCGTCATGACGCAACGCCGGTACTGATCCTGACCGCGCGCGACCAGCTGGAGGACAAGATTCGCGGGCTCGACCTCGGCGCCGACGACTATGTGCTGAAGCCCTTCGACCTCGACGAGATCGCCGCCCGCCTGCGCGCGCTGGTGCGGCGCGCCCACGGCCGGCCGGAGCCGGTGCTCACGCTAGGCGAGATCGAACTCAATCCGGCCGCACGCAGCGTGACGCGGGCCGGCCAGGCGGTCGAACTGACCCCGCGCGAATTCGACCTGCTGCACCTGCTGCTGGAAAATACCGACCGCGTTCTGACCCGGCGCGCGCTGGAAGAACAGCTCTACACCTGGAACGATGCGGTCGACAGCAACGCGCTCGAAGTCCATATCCACCACCTGCGGAAGAAGCTCGGCAACGATCTGATCCGCACCGTGCGCGGCGTCGGCTACATGGCGTCGGCAGGCGCGCCGGCGCCATGAGCCGGCCGTATTCCCTGCGCCGGCGGCTGGTGTGGCTGCTGACCGGTTCGGTGGCCGCGATCTGGCTGCTGTCCGCGCTGGTGGTGTATCAGCGCGCGCATCACGAAGCCGATGAATTGCTCGACGCCCAGCTGACCCAGGTGGCCGACACGCTGCTGGCGATCGTGGCGGCCGGTGAAGTCGAGCATTTCGTGGAAGAACTGCAGGATCAAAGTCGCCACAACCCGGTGCCGATCGCCTTCGAGGTGTGGCACGGCAAGGACGGCCGGATGCAGCGGCTGGTCAGCTCGATGGGTCATGGCGGATTTCAGTTCGCGGTGGTTCCGGGATTCAGCGAACACCGCTACCAGGGCACGCTCTGGCGGTTTTATGCGGTGCAGGATGCCGACGAGGAATACCAGGTGGTGGTCGGCCAGGCGCATGCCGCGCGCGAAGGGCTGGCGCGCGAAATCGGCCTGTCGCTGCTGCTTCCCGCCGCGCTGGCGCTGCCGCTGATGGCGCTGGCGGTGTGGTGGGGCGTCGGCCGCAACCTGCGGCCGGTGGATGCCGTGGCGCAACAGGTCGGGGCACTGGACGCGCAGGCCCTGGTGCCGCTCGATGAGTCGCCCGCGCTGCCGGATGAAATCGCGCCGCTGCGCACCGCGCTCAACGCGCTGATCCGGCGCGTCACCGAAGCGTTTGAAAACGAGCGCCGCTTCAGCGCGGATGCGGCGCACGAACTGCGCACCCCGTTGGCGGCCCTGAAAGTGCAGGCCCAGGTGGCGCTACGCGCGCAGACGGCCGACAGCCGGCAGCACGCGCTGGCGCAGGTGATCGCGGGGGTGGACCGGATGACGCATCTGGTCGAGCAATTGCTGACGCTGGCGCGCGTCGATCCGGCCACGCAGGGCAGCGCGCCGCAGCCGCTGGACCCGTCCGGAATCATGGCCGCCGTGTGCGAAGAGCTGCTGCCGCAGGCCCAACGCCAGGAGCAATCCCTGACGGTCGATGCGATGCCAGGCTGCAGCATCGCGATCAGTGCGGCATGGCTGCAGATCGCCATTCGCAACCTGGTGGACAACGCCGTGCGCTACGCGGGGGACGGCGCGCGCATCGAGGTACGCCTCGTGCGAAGCGGCTCAGACTGTGCGATCAGCGTTGCGGACGATGGCCCGGGCGTGACGCCCGGCCTGAGATCGGAACTCAGCGCACGGTTTGTGCGCGGCGAGGTGGAAGGAGAGGGCTGCGGGCTGGGACTTTCCATCGTCGCCCGCATCGCGGCGCTGTCGCATGCGCAGCTTGAACTGGGGGACGGCCTGCCACGCGCGGATGGAGGCCACGGATTCGCTGCTACGTTGCGCTTCAACGCAGCGTAGCGATACGGTCTCAGCGGCGATAACCGCCCGGGCCCATGCCGCCTCCCGGACCCATGCCGCCCCCAGGACCCATGCCCGAGCCGGGGCCCATGCCTGCAGGCGGCATGTCGGGCAGGGTCTTGCCCTGGGCCCTAGCGCGCTCCTGCATCTGCTTATGGTGCTCCAGACGGAAGGCTTCACGCTCCTGCTGGGTTTTCAGCGTACGCATGCGATTGCGATATTCGTCGCGCTCCTGCCGCGTCATCAGTTCGGAACCGTAAATACGATCCTGATCCTGCAGCCGGGTACGATCCTGATCGCGCGCCTGGTCTGCCGCATGGGCAGGCATGACGCCCGCCATGCAAAGAGGAAGGGCAAGGGCCATGATTGAAATGCGTTTCATCTCGGTCTCCAGTTCGATGGTTTGATTTTCTACGTGCTGCTGGATATATCCAGCAACACCAATTTTAAATCTAGTACAAAAGACCCATTCGCCCTAGTGCGCTTTTTTTTCGGCCCAGCATGGAGCCGGCAGGGACCCGCACCCCCGGGGGCGGCATTCCTCGTTACCGCTCTTTCACCGGATGAATCGCCGTGACAGTCAGCGCACCGTTGATGCTTTCGGCATGAAATTTCACCGCGTCGCCCACTTTGAGCGTGCCCATCAGTTCGGGCGGCTGTACCCGGAACACCATGGTCATTGCCGGCATGTCGAGATTGACGATCGGCCCGTGACGCAGGGTGAGCTTGCCATTGGCCGGATCAACCCGGCGCACGACGCCATCGGTCATCACAGGGGCCTGGGCAGCGGGTGGAGCCACAGGTTCGGCACGCAACGGGGTGACGATCGTCAATGCAGCCAGCAGGGAAATCAGTACCTTCATTTTTTCGCTCCTTTCATGTCATTCAATGGCCGCCATGGCCAGTGGGTTTGCGTACAGTCACTTCCACATCGCCGGGCGTGCCCTGGGGCGAGGCGGCGTGCGGCGCGCGCACGACCGGCTCGACTGATGCGCCGTCGACTTCGTGCGCCTGCGTCCCGGGCGGCTGCTTGT
Organism: Thiobacillus sp.; assembly: GCA_036568085.1. Classification (GTDB taxonomy): domain Bacteria; phylum Pseudomonadota; class Gammaproteobacteria; order Burkholderiales; family Thiobacillaceae; genus Thiobacillus. The sequence continues at coordinate 2,580 of DATCTE010000258.1, read as the reverse complement.
ACCAGCCGGGGTCGGAATAATCGCCGCGCTTCTGATCGCGCCGCACCTTCATCACGGTGAACATGCCGCCCATTTCCACCGGGCCGTAGGGGCCCTGTCCGGTCATCATCGGCAGGGTGTTGTCGGGCAGCGGCATTTCCATTCCAGCCATCTCGGCCATGCCGCGCTCGCCCATCGCCATGTAGTCGGGAATGAGCTTGTTGATCTTGCTCGCCAATCCGGCCTGATCGACGCCGATCATGGTCGGCACCGCATGCCCCATCGCATTCATCGTGTGGTGGCTCTTGTGGCAGTGGAAGGCCCAGTCGCCTTCGGCGTCGGCGACGAACTCGATCTGGCGCATCTGGCCGACCGCGATGTCGACAGTCACCTCCGGCCAGCGCGCGGATTTCGGGACCGGGCCGCCATCGGTGCCGGTCACCGCGAAATCCACGCCGTGCAGGTGCATCGGGTGATTGGTCATGGTGAGGTTGCCCATGCGGATGCGCACCCGGTCACCCAGCCGCACGTTGAGCGTGTCGATGCCGGGGAACGCGCGGCTGTTCCAGGTCCACAGGTTGAAATCGAGCATGGTGTTGACCGACGGCGTGGCGCTGCCGGGGTCGATGTCGTAGGCATTGATGAGGAAGCAGAAATCGCGGTCGACCGTTTCGATCAGCGGATGTTTGCCCTTCGGGTGCGTCACCCAGAAGCCCATCATGCCCATCGCCATCTGCGTCATCTCGTCGGCGTGCGGGTGGTACATGAAGGTGCCGGGGCGCCGCGCGACGAACTCGTAGACAAAGGTCTTGCCCGGCTGGATCTGCGGCTGGGTCAGGCCACCGACGCCGTCCATGCCGTTGGGCAGGCGCTGGCCGTGCCAGTGGATGGTGGTGTGCTCGGGCAGGCGGTTGGTGACATAGAGGCGCACACGGTCGCCTTCCACCACCTCGATGGTCGGGCCAGGGCTCTGGCCGTTGTAGCCCCACAGATGCGCCTTCATGCCGGGTGCGATCTCGCGCACCACCGGCTCGGCGACGAGGTGGAATTCCTTCACCCCGTCCTTCATGCGCCACGGCAGGGTCCAGCCGTTGAGCGTCACCACCGGGTTGTAGGGACGACCGCTCGGCGGCGTCAATGGCGGCTGGGTGTCGGGTTTGTCCATGCTGACAATTTCAGGGAGTGCCGCCAGTGCAACCGGACTCACCGAGGCAGCGGCGACCGCGCCACCGAGCTTGAAAAAATCACGTCTTGAAGTCATGCAAAGTCCTTTCAGTGTCCGCCCGCAGCATCGGCGGGGGCGGACGAGAGGGGGGTGAGCGCGGCCTTGCCCGGCTTGCCGGCCAGCGCCATCTGCATATCGGCGTCGGCCAGCCAGAAGTCGCGTTGCGCCTCGATGGCGGCGTTGACCGAGGCGATCTGCGAACGTGCGTCGGCCAGCAACTCGAACACGCCGATCAGCATGCCGTTGTAGCGCAGCAGGTTTTCGTCGGAGATGCGCTGCCTGAGCGGCACCACCTCGTCGCGCAGCTGTCGTGCAATGGCGTACTGGCTCTGCTGCATGGCATAGGCTTCGCGCACCTCGGAACGCGCGTTGACCGCGGTCTCGCGCGCGCGTTCGAGCGCCTGCCTATAGCGCGATTCGGCCGCAACCACCCGCGTCTGGCCCCAGTCGAACAGCGGCAGCTCGAAGCTGATTTCGTAGCCGCGCTGCAAGGGCACTTCGTTCGAGCTGTTGCTGATGGCGCCCAGCTCGAGCACGTTGATGAAGCGCGTACGGCGCGTAAGCCCCAGATTCCTGGCCAGCGCTTCGGTCTGCAGCCGGGTCATCTGCAGATCGATGCGTGACGCCATGGCGCGCTGCTCGACGTCCGGCAGCGCGGGCAGGGCCGCGGGCAGATCGGGCAGACGGTCGGGCAGCTGCAGCGCGTCGCCATTGGGCAAGCCCAGCAGCCGAACCAGACGCTCGCGCGCCTGCAGCTTCGCCTGTTCGGCACGCGTCACGGCCAGCGAGGCGTCCGCATAGAAGGCCTGCTCGCGCGCCTGCTTCAGCGCGCTCCAGTTGCCCGCCTGTTCCATGCGCCGCGCCAGTTCCGCGCCGGCCTCGGCGGCTTCCATCGCCTGCTGCCGGTATTGCGCAGACTGATTCGCCGCCACCGCGACGACCCAGGCCTTGCGGGTGTCCGCCGCCAGCCGCAGCACCTCCAGAACCAGGCCGCGCCGGGTCTGTTCGAACAGGCGCTGCTCGATGTCGGCGCGCATCGGCATGGTCAGCAGCCGCGCCAGATTGAATTGCAGGCTGCGATCCCATTCCACCTCGCTGCCGCGCGTGAGGCGGCCGATGGTAAAGACCGGATTCGGCAGGCGCTGCGCCGCCACCCGGTCGGCCTCGGCGATGCCCAGGGTGTTGAACGCCGCCTGCAAACCGGGATTGTTGAGGAGCGCAATCTGCACCGCATCGTCTGCGGAAAGCGGTTTCGCCAGCAGCGCGTCGATACGCGCCTGCGTCTGGCTGCGGGTGGCCGCGTCGCGCGACCACACGACATCCTTCTGGATGCGCGCCTGGGTGGCGGACTGGATCGCGCCGAAGCCGCCGTCCGC
>DATCTE010000257.1:0-3740 GCA_036568085.1 Thiobacillus sp. | reverse complement strand
CCTCGATGCAGGTTTAAGCCCGCATGCTCCCTTAGCAGGGGAGTACCTTCAACCTCTCGGCCACGTCTCCGAACCGCCGCGCATTGTAGCGGAATGCGCCGCGGAAAGCCACCTTACGCGCTGGCCTTGTCGAGTTCGAAGGCCTGATGCAGGGCGCGCACGGCGAGCTCCATGTATTTGTCCTCGACCACCACCGAGATCTTGATTTCGGAGGTGGAGATCATTTGCAGGTTGATGTTTTCCTTTGACAGGGTTTCGAACATCTTGCGCGCGATGCCTACGTGCGAGCGCATGCCGACGCCGACGATCGAGACCTTGGCGATCTTGTCGTCGCCGGTGACTTCGCGTGCGCCGATGGCCGCGGCATTGGCCTTGACGATGTCCATGGCCTTGGCGAAGTCGTTGCGGTGCACGGTGAAGGTGAAGTCGGTGGTGTTGGCGTGGCCGACGTTCTGCACGATCATGTCGACGTCGATGTTGGCGTCGGCCACCGGGCCGAGGATCTGGTAGGCGATGCCGGGGTGGTCGGGCACGCCGACCACGGTGATTTTGGCTTCGTCGCGGTTGAAGGCGATGCCCGAAATGATGGCCTGTTCCATGTTGTCGTTTTCCTCGAAGGTGATGAGCGTGCCGTCGCCTTCGTCCTGAAAGCTGGATAGCACACGGAGTTTGACTTTGTATTTGCCGGCGAACTCGACCGAGCGGATTTGCAGCACCTTGGAGCCGAGGCTCGCCATTTCGAGCATCTCTTCGAAGGTGACAGTCTTCAGCCGGCGCGCCTCCGGCACGATGCGCGGGTCAGTGGTGTAGACGCCATCGACGTCGGTATAGATCTGGCATTCGTCGGCCTTCAGCGCCGCGGCCAATGCGACGCCGGTGGTGTCGGAGCCGCCGCGGCCCAGCGTGGTGATGTTGCCGTTTTCGTCGACGCCCTGGAAACCGGCGACCACGACCACGTGGCCGGAGTCCAAGTCGGCGCGCATCCTGGCTTCGTCGATCGACAGAATGCGCGCCTTGGTGAAGGCATCGTCGGTGAGGATGCGAACCTGCGCACCGGTGTAGCTCTTGGCCTTCAGGCCCAGATCTTTCAGCGCCATCGCCAGCAGCGCAATGGTGACCTGTTCGCCGGTCGACACCATCATGTCCAGTTCGCGCGGATCGGGCTGCGCTTGGATCTGCTTGGCCAGCGCGATCAGTCGGTTGGTCTCGCCCGACATGGCCGAGAGCACGACGACGACCTGGTGCCCGAGCATTTTGAACTTGGCGACGCGTTCCGCCACTGCGCGGATGCGTTCGACGTTGGCGACCGAGGTGCCGCCGTATTTTTGTACGATGAGTGCCATGATGGTTGGAAGTGAGTTAAGCCCGCGATTTTAATGGATTACCGCGCAAACAGCGCAATCGACTCCACATGCGCGGTATGCGGGAACATGTTGGCCACGCCCGCCGCTTCGAGCCGGTAGCCTTTGACGTGGCACAGAACTTCGGCGTCGCGCGCCAGGGTGGCGGGATCGCACGAGACGTAGACAATGCGCCGGGGCGCACCAGAGTCCGGCAGTGATTTGACGACTTCGATGGCGCCGGAACGCGGCGGATCGATGAGCAGCTTGTCGAAATGCCCCAGGGAAGCGAATTTCTCCGGCGTCATCTCGAACAGGTTGTCGACTGCGAAGCGGACATTGGGCAGATGGTTGCGCAGCGCATTTTCGCGTGCGCGGGCGACCAGTTCGGTGCTGCCTTCGATGCCCAGCACCTCGGCGCCGCTCCTGGCGATGGGCAAGGTGAAATTGCCCAGCCCGCAGAACAAATCCGCGATGCGCTCGCCCGGTTGCGGATTCAGCAGGCGCATTGCACGGCTGACCAGGGTGCGGTTGATGCCAGTATTGACCTGGGTGAATTCAGTCGGCTTGAACGGCATGACCAGATCGAATTCGGGCAGGCTGTAGCTGAGCTCGGGGGCAATATCAGGCCAGAACGGGCGTGCGGTGTCGGGGCCCTTGGATTGCTCCCAGATCTGTACCCGATGTTGTTCGGCAAATGCCCGCATCTTGGCTGCATCGTCGTCGGTCCACGGTTCGAGTAGGCGGAACACCAGCACGGTGACGTGTTCGCCGACGGCAACCTCGATCTGCGGAATGCGGTCGGCATTCGACAGCAGCCCGATCAATTCTCGCAGCGGCTGGATCAGCGCCGAGACATCCGGGGTGAGCACTTCGCAGCTCGCCATGTCGGCGATGAAGCTGGAACGCTTTTCGCGGAAGCCGACCAGTCCCCCGCCTTTCTTGTCGACCCAGCGTGCGGACAGCCGCGCCCGGGTGCGATAGCCCCAGCTCGGGCCGTGCAGGGCCGGCAGGATGATGCCGGGTTTGACCTTGCCGATGCGGGCGAGGTTGTCTTCCAGCACGCGCTGCTTGGCGGCGACCTGCGCGCTGGCTTCCAGGTGCTGCATCGAGCAGCCGCCGCAGCGGCCGAAGTATTTGCAGCGCGGCTCGGCACGCTGCGCGCTGGCTTTCAGGATGGTAACGGCGTTGGCCGAGTTGTATTTGGCATGCTTACGGTAGATGGCGATTTCCACACGTTCGCCCGCCAGCGCGCCGTCGACGAAGGTGACCTTGCCGTCGATGCGCGCGATGCCGTGGCCCTCATGATCGAGGGAGAGGATGTCGACGACCGGGTTCATGCCCAGGCCGCCAGAAACTCTTGCCAGTGCGTGGCCGTGTGGCTGGCGACGGTGCTGCGCGCGAGTTCGATCTCGGCGGCGTAGGCCGCTTCGGTCAGCGTGCCGCGCATCTTCTGGAAGCGCAGGTAGACCAGCCAGGTATTCATGACGTCGGTTTCGCAGTAGTTGCGGATGGCGTCGATCTCACCGCGCTGGAAGGCGTCCAGTACCTTCGAGCCGTCCATCCCGAGCTTGCCGGGAAAGCCGCACAATTTGGCCATCTGGTCGAGCGGCGCGTTGGCGCGCGGCTGGTACATCGCCAGCACGTCCATCAGGTCGAGGTGGCGGGTGTGGTAACGCCCGAGATAGCTGTTCCACTTGAATTCCTTGTCGTCGTCGCCCCAGTCCCAGTAGCGCGCGGCTGCCACGCCATGAATCAGCGCACGGTAATGCAGCACCGGCAGGTCGAAGCCGCCGCCGTTCCACGAGACGAGTTGCGGGGTGTAGCGCTCGATGCCGTCATAAAACCGCTGGATCAGTTCGGCCTCGCTGCTGTCGGGCTCGCCGAGCGACCACACCTTGAGCTGGTCGCCGCTTCTGAGGACGCAGGAAATGGCGACGATGCGGTGCAGGTGGTGCGGCATGAAATCGCTGCCGGTTTTCTGGCGGCGGGCAAGCAGCGCCATTTCGGCGAGCTCGGCCTGCGGCAGCGCCGCCGCGTCGATGCCGTTGACGGCGGCGAACCCGGCGAGGTCGGGAATCGTTTCAATGTCGAAGACCAAGGTGGGATGCATGAGGCGGCCGGCAGGCAAAACCGCCATTTTATTCCAACTCAAAATAAAAACTTGCTTTGTCGCTCTCGCCTTACCCGCAAGAGGTAGGCTGCGGACTGTAAGACGCTAAAGCGTCAACAGCCGCGCTCTGCCGTGCTGAAGCACTGTCTGCGGCGCGGCTTCGCGCCATTTTTGATTTTGAATTGGAATGTCGCTGTCAATGCAGCGCGGCGTCGAGTTCCGATGCGGCGATGAGCGCGTCCAGATAGGCTACCGAGATCTGGTGGAGCGGAATGTCCAGTTGCTGG
>DATCTE010000256.1:0-3647 GCA_036568085.1 Thiobacillus sp. | reverse complement strand
CGCATGCAATGGATGAGCCGCAACAACAGCCCGATGAACATCCAGGCACCCACCGAGGAAGAGCTGCGTACGCTCACAGCTTATCTCCAGAAGCACGCGGCGGAGCCGAAGGCCACGGCCGCGGATGAACAACAGCCGCGCTCCACCCAGCAGGAGAAATCCGCCATCGAGATTCTGAAGGAACGGTATGCGCGCGGTGAAATCGACCGCGAGGAGTTCCTGCAGCGGCTCGAGGATTTAAATAAATGAGGAGCTGCCCCAGCCAGCAAGACACTCCGTCGGCTGCCGGGGCGCCGACATGAGATCAAGAAATTATTGCAGGAGATATATATGTATGACCACGACGTTTTTCCCTTCTTCGGCATGCCCTATGGGTTGGGCTGGGTGCTCATGATCCTGTTCTGGGTGCTGGTCATCGCGGGTGTCATCGTCTTCGTGCGCTGGCTGACTACTGGCTTGTCGAGACAGAAGTCGGACGCGACTTCACCGGTGCACAAAACGCCTACCGATATTTTGCGCGAGCGTTATGCCCGCGGCGAGATTGAGCGGGAGGAATTTTTGCAACGGCTCGAGGATTTGAATGATCGTTAGACGACGGTCGATTTACGCGAAACAAAAACACATAGGAATTCATTCGATGCGGTTACTACCTTTTTTCTGGGCGGCGCTCGCCGGCTGTCTGTTGGTCACGGTTGTGCAGGCGGCGGACACGACGGATAGTGGAACACTGTCTGCATCCGCCGAAACCCGCATGGCACCGGCGCTGCCGGCGTTCGTACGCACGGTACTGGAAGACAATCCCAGGTTGCAGGCAGCCCGCGCCGCCGTGGACGCGGCGCAGGCCGGAAGCCGTGCCGCCGGGCAACCCCTGTACAACCCTGAACTGGAGATCGGTGCTGAACAGGCCGAGAGCGACACGACCAGTATCGGTGTCCGGCAGGCCATCGATTGGGCGGACAAGCGTGGTGCCCGCCATGGGATCGCGGCGTTTGAAACGGAGGCGGCCCGTGCCGAATTCGAAGCCACACGCCAGCAGTTGACCGCCGAGTTGCTCGCGGCGCTGGGTCGCTACCACAGTGCCGAAGCGCTCGATCGCCTGGCCCGGCAACGGGCGGACCTGATGCAGCGCTTCCTCGCCCTGGCGGAGAGGCGCCGCCAGACCGGCGACCTCAACCAGGTCGAACTGGATCTGGCCCGGCTGGCGCACACCCAAGCCCGGTTGCAACAGGCACAGGCCAGCGCCGAGCGCACCGATGCCGAGCAGGCGCTGGTCGCCGTCACCGGCACGGCGCGCCAAGACTGGCCGGCGCTTCCCGAACGCTTGCCGGAACCGGTGAGCTTCGACGCACAAAAACTGCTGGATGCGCTGCCGGCCTTGCAGGTCCAGCGCGCCCGCATCGCGGCGGCCCAATCCACGGTCACGCTGCGCCAGCGCGAGCAGCGTCCCGACCCGCGCCTCGGCCTGCGCGGCGGCCGCGAGGGATCTGACAATCTGGTCGGGCTATCGCTGTCCATCCCGTTATATGTACGCAACGACTTTCGCGCCGAGACCCAGGCCGCGAATGCGCAGCTGATCGAGGCGCAACAAACAGGGCAAGACGCCTACCGCCGGGCGCAGGCGCGCCTGACATCCGCCGCCGCGCGCTACCGGGTGACGCACGACGCCTGGGCGGTCTGGGAACACAGCGGCCAGCCGAGTCTGAGCAGCCAGTTGACCCTGTTGGAACGTCTCTGGCAGGCCGGCGAACTCAGCACCGCGGATTACCTGTTGCAGCTCAACCAGACCCTGGAGACCCGGGCCAGCGCCCTCGAGTTGCGCGGGCAGCTGTGGCGCAGCTGGTTTGATTGGCTGGCCGCGAGCGGCCGGTTCGATGGCTGGTTGAACGATTCACTTTGAAGATCTTGGAGAAAACGACAAATGAAATTATCTAACTGGCTACTTTACGCCTGTCTGGTCCTGGCCTTGCCGGCGCATGGTGCTGAGGGGGAGCCCGAGGGCGGCGAAGCGCAGGAGGGTGACCCACTGGCCCTGGATGCGCAGCGACGGGCGACGTTGGGCATCGAGGTCGCGCCCGCGGTGCGGCGCAGTCTGCCGGTCGAGATCACGGCGCCCGGCGAGGTCGAGGTGAATCTGTACCGCACGGCGCAGGTCACGCCGCGTATCGCCGCCCAGGTGGTCGCCCGCCATGTGCAGATGGGCCAGACGGTGAACAAGGGCGAGCCGCTGGTCACCCTGTCCAGCGTGGCCATGGCCGAGGCGCAGGGTGTGCTCATCGAGGCCGACCGGGAGTGGAACCGGGTGCGCAAGCTGGGCAGGGATGTGGTCTCGGACAAGCGCTACGTGGCCGCCCAGGTGGCGCGCCAGCAGGCCTACGCCAAGGTGTTGGCCTATGGCATGACGCCGGGACAGGCGGAACGCCTGCTCTCACAAGGTGATGCCTCCAAGGCCGCCGGCGAGTTCGCCCTGCTGGCCCCGCAGGACGGGCTGGTGCACGACGACGACTTCGCCATCGGCGAGCTGATCGAACCGGGCCGGGTGCTGGTACGCCTCGCCGATGAAGCGACCCTGTGGGTCGAGGCGAAGCTCGATCCGGCGGATGCGGCCGCGGTGCGGCTCGGCAATCCGGCGCGGGTCGGCGTCGCTGGGGCAGGCGAATTCAGCGGCAAGGTCATCCAGTTCCATCACCACCTGGACGAAGCATCGCGCACCCTGGTGGTTCGGATCGAGGTGCAAAACGTCCATGACGCCCTGCATCCGGGACAGTTCGTCGATGTCGCCATCGCCACCGGTGAGAGCCGGCCGATGCTGGCGGTGCCGCGCGAGGCGGTGGTGCTAATGCAGGGTGGATCCGCGGTATTCAAACTCGAGGATGATGATTTCAAACCCCTGGCAGTGCAGACCGGTGTCACCCGTGGCGGCTGGACCGAGATCACGGCCGGACTGGCTGAGGGGGACCGGGTTGCCGTCAAGGGCGCCTTCACGCTCAAGTCGCTGGCGTTGAAGTCACAGATCGGCGACGCGGATTAAGGGGCGGCTATCATGTTAGAAAAACTGGTCGAGATATCGCTGCGCTATAAATTCCTGGTCATCATCGTCTTTGCCGTGGTGGCCTTCGCGGGCGTACGCGCCGTTACCACCCTGCCGATCGACGCCTTTCCTGACGTGACGCCGGTGCAGGTCAACATCTACACCGAGTCGCCGGGGCTGGCCGCGGAGGACGTGGAACAGTTGCTGACCTTCCCGGTGGAGTCGGGCATGGCGGGCCTGCCCGGTGTCCAGGACATCCGCTCGGTCTCGCTGTTCGGTCTGTCCTACGTGTCGGTCTATTTCGAAGATGACATGGACATCTATTTCGCCCGCCGCCTGGTGATGGAGCGCCTGCAGGAGGTGGCCGACCGCATCCCCGAGGGCTACGGCACACCGGAGATGGGTCCCAATACCTCGGGGCTGGGGCAGGTGTTCTGGTACACCCTGGAACGGGCCGACGAGAAACTCAAAGGCGCGATCACCGACATGGACCTGCGCACGTTGCAGGACTGGAGCGTACGGCTGATCCTGCGCACCGCGCCAGGGGTCGATGACGTGATGTCCTGGGGTGGCCAGGAGCGCCAGTACCAGGTGGTGATCGATCCGCTGCGGCTGATCA
>DATCTE010000255.1:0-2174 GCA_036568085.1 Thiobacillus sp. | reverse complement strand
AGATGAAGTTGGCCGCCGACGGCAGCACCTCGAACCCCAGCGTCTCCATTTCAGCCACCAGCCGGGTGCGCGTCGTCACCACCTTGGCGCAAATGGACTCGAAATAGGCGCGGTCTTCCATCGAAGCCAGGGCGCCCGCCTGGGCGAAGCGGTCGAGCGGATAGGAGTTGAAGCTGTCCTTGACCCGGTTGAGCGCCTCGATCAGGTGCGGCTGACCGATGGCATAGCCGACGCGCAGGCCGGCCAGCGCATGCGATTTCGACAGGGTGCGCGTCACCAGCAACTGCGGATAGCGCGCCACCAGCCCCACCGCCGACTCGCCGCCGAAATCGATGTAGGCTTCGTCGATCACCACCACCGAGTCAGGATTACCCGCCAGCAGGCGCTCGACTTCGCCCAGCACCATCAAGCGCCCGGTGGGCGCGTTGGGGTTGGGGAAGATCACTCCGCCGTTAGGCGCTAGGTAGTCGTCGACCCGGATCTCGAACGCGTCCGTGAGCGGAACCTGCCGATACGCGATCTCGTAGAGCCCGCAATACACCGGGTAGAAGCTGTAGGTAATGTCCGGAAACAGGATCGGCCGGCCATGTTTCAGCAGCGCCATGAAAGCGTGCGCCAGCACCTCGTCGGAGCCGTTGCCGACGAACACCTGGTCGGCACTGACGCCGTGATACGCGGCGATGCCCGCGCGCAACCGGTCCGAATTGGGGTCGGGGTACAAACGCAGCGTGTCGGCGGCCTCTGCGCGCACCGCATCCAGCACCCTCGGACTTGGCCCATAGGGATTCTCGTTGGTATTGAGTTTGACCAGGTTGGCCAGCTTGGGCTGCTCGCCCGGCACGTAGGGCGTCAGGCCGTGCACCACGGCACTCCAGTATTGGCTCATTTATAGACCAAACGATATTCAGCGGAACGTGCATGTGCCTGCAGGCCTTCGCCGTAGGCCAGGGTGGCGGCGATTCTCCCAAGCGTCTGCGCACCGGCCTGCGACACGTGGATCAGGCTGCTGCGCTTCTGGAAGTCGTACACGCCCAGCGGCGACGAAAAGCGTGCGGTACGCGAGGTCGGCAGCACGTGGTTTGGTCCGGCGCAGTAATCGCCCAGCGCCTCGCAGGTGTTCCTGCCCATGAAGATCGCGCCGGCGTGGCGCAGATTGGGCAGCAGTGCGTCGGGGTCGGCCACCGAGAGCTCCAGGTGTTCCGGCGCGATGGTGTTGGAGATCGCGACGGCGTCGTCGAGGTCGCGCGTCTTGATCAGCGCGCCGCGGTTGGTCAGCGAGGTGCGGATCACCTCGCTGCGCGGCATCTCTTGGATCAGTTTGTCGATCGCCGCCGCCACCGCATCGAGATAGGCCGCGTCGGGCGACAGCAGGATCGATTGCGCCATCTCGTCGTGCTCGGCCTGCGAGAACAGGTCCATCGCCACCCATTCCGGCGGCGTGTTGCCGTCGGCGATCACCAGGATTTCCGACGGACCGGCAATCATGTCGATGCCGACGGTGCCGAACACGCGGCGCTTGGCAGCCGCCACGTAGGCGTTGCCGGGGCCGACGATCTTGTCAACCTGCGGCACGGTTTGCGTGCCGTAGGCCAGCGCCGCCACCGCCTGCGCGCCGCCGATTGTGAACACGCGGTCGACCCCGGCAATCGCGGCAGCGGCCAGCACCAATTGATTTTGCTCGCCGCCCGGGGTCGGCACCACCATGATGAGCTCACCGACACCGGCGACTTTGGCGGGAATCGCGTTCATCAGCACCGACGAGGGATACGCGGCCTTGCCACCCGGCACGTACAGCCCGACGCGGTCGAGCGGCGTGACCTTCTGCCCCAGCACGGTGCCGTCGTCCTCGGTGTAGGTCCACGACCCCTGCACCTGCTTCTCGTGATAGCGGCGCACGCGATCCGCCGCGGCTTCCAGCGCCTGGCGGGTGTCGGCGGGTAGGCGATCGAGCGCAGCCTTGAGTTGCGCCGCGTTCAGCTCCAGGCTGGCCAGCGAACTTGCTGGCAGCCGATCGAAGCGCTCGGTGTATTCGAGCACGGCCGCATCCCCCCGCGTTTTCACGTCATGCAGGATGGCAGCCACTGTCTGCTCGATGGCGGCATCGGCGGCGTCATCGAACTGCAACAAACGGGTGAGGCGGACCTGAAAATCAGGCTGCGTGCTATCGAGGCGGG
>DATCTE010000254.1:0-3583 GCA_036568085.1 Thiobacillus sp. | reverse complement strand
GTCGGGCAGGAACAACACATTGCCGGGATGGGGGTCGGCATGAAAATAGCCGTGTTCCAGCACCATGCGCAGCACGGCATCGGCACCGCGCGCCGCCAGCAACCTGGGATCGAGCCCATGCGCGCGGAGCTTGTCGGGGGAGACGCCTGCCATCCCGACGATTTCTTCCTGCACGTTGACGCGCTCATTGGTGAATTCCCAGTACACCTTGGGAATCGTCACCAGCGGCTCGTCGGCAAAATGGCGTGCGAACTGGTCGATGTTGCGCGCCTCCTTCGCCAGGTCGAGCTCGCGATTCAGCGAACGGCGGAACTGCGAAACGATTTGCACCGGGTCGTAGCGGCGCGAATCAGGTACTTCGCTTTCCAGTAGCTTGGCGGCGTGCTCCATGATGCGCAGATCAGCCTGGATCACGCCCTCGATGCCGGGGCGGCGGATCTTGACGACGACCCGCGTGCCGTCCTTGAGGGTGGCGCGATGCACCTGCGCAATGGACGCCGCCGCCAGCGGAACCGGGTCGAATTCGGCAAACACCGCGTCGGGCTCACCCCCAATAGCCGCCACCAGATCAGGGTGCAGTCGCTCGTAGGGCACCGCCGGCACGTGGCTGTGCAGCTTTTCGAATTCGGCGATCCAGTGCGGCGGAAACATGTCCACCCGCGTCGCCAGCACCTGTCCCAGCTTGACGAAGGTCGGGCCCAGCTCTTCCAAGGCGCGGCGAACGCGTACGGAGGCCTCAAGCTGACTGATCTCGCTGGCACTGTGCCAGTGCAGAACCCGGCCGGCGCGCTCCAGCGCGCCGCTGATGCCCAGGACGCGCACCAGGTCGCCCCCGCCATACCGAATCATCACCGAGGCGATTTCATGCAATCGCGGCAGGTCGCGCACGACCGAAATGGTTTCCCAGAGCATCGTTGGTTCTTGGAATCAGTAATGCCGAGAGTCTAGCCCAAGCGGCGCCCCGGTAGCATGTCCGCTGCCGGGGAGATGTGCATGATCAGGAACGCAGGCGTTCGCTCTGCCGCTTGAGTGAATCGGACAACGCTTCCAGGATGCCGCTTGCCACCTGGGACAGGCGCTCGGTGGCCGTGCTGGCCGACTCGCTCAGACCGGCTCGTCCCGCATCGCTGCCGGCCTTCACGCCGCTCGCCAGTTGTCGAAGCGCTTCGCGCACCTGTTCGCCGGTGCGGGTGCCACTGTGCTTCATATGATCGATCAGATAGCCGAGTTCTTCCCTGAGCTTGCCGCCCGACTGGCTGGCGGTCTGCTTCAGGGCGTCGACAATCTGAGCCTCCAGGTCACGAAGCTGCTCCAGACTGGCTTTCAGTTCATTGTCCTTGAAGGCTTTTCCCTGGGTGGCCGCCTCGTGCAGGGTATAGGAAGCCGCCTGTGCGGCGCTGCCGACAGCCTCATCAAGACCGCCAATTGCCTGCTTGAGCCCGTCTTTCATCTCGCCACCCCGCGCGGTCAGGCCGCTGCCCACCCCGGATGAAATGGCGGCAACCAGCTCACGTATGTCATTCAGCGCCAACCGCCGTTCGTGCAGCACGCGCGCGGTCAACTCGCGCACGCGTTCGTGCAGGTCAGGCGCGGATACTGCCGCCGCGGCTTCGTCGTGCAATTGCACAAGCCGGGTATTATCGGGGATACTGGTTTCGCTTGAAGCGGGTGTGTTGGCGTCATTCATGGTGCAGTCCTCAGGGTTCAAGATTCGCCACATTTGGCCGTACTTTCATTTCAACTATAGAGCAGATTGCCATTCGATGAAGCCCGTCCTGCTGTTGTCCATGCTGGCTGTTCTGCTCGCGCAGCCCGCGCAGGCCGCGCCGTCCGACGACATTTCCATGTATGCCGTCAGCCTGGTAGGCAGCCCGTATCGGCTGGGCGGCACCTCGCCCGACACCGGACTCGATTGCAGCGGCTTCGTCGACCACGTCTTCCGGCAGATCGCCGGGATCAAGCTGCCACACGACAGCCAGGCGATCAGCGAAGCGACGCAGCCGCTTGATGATCAAGCCGCCCTCCAGCCTGGCGACCTGGTTTTCTTCAACACCCTCAATCGCGCGTTCTCCCACGTCGGCATCTATCTGGGCGATGACCGCTTCGTGCATGCCACGAGCAGTCGCACCGGCTCGGTCATGATATCCAGGCTCAGCGACCCTTACTGGCATGGGCGGTTCGATGGTGTGCGGCGCGTCCCCATGCCGGAGGCGCGCCCGTCTACGGTTGCCTCCTTCGAGTAGTTCGTTGAATCCACCTGAAGCCCGACGCAGGGCGGCGTTGCGTCCCGACCGAACGCCGACCATGCTGCCTTCCCCTCTCCGCGGCCTGCTGTTCAATATAGGGCTGGGCTTCAGCGCAGCCCTGTTGCTGATGCTGGCCGTGATCGGCCTGGGCGTCACCCAGATGGCCTATCTCAATGCCGAGCTCGCCAACGTGGTGTCGGTCAACAACGTCAAGACGCGATTGGCCTCGCACATGCGCGACACCCTGCGCGACCGCGCGATGCTGATGCACAACATCGTGGTCTCCATCGATCCCTGGGAGAAGGACGCGCTCTTCCTGCAGTTCCAGGAATATGGCGGACGTTACGCCAAGGACCGCGCCCAACTGATCGCGATGCTGAAGACACCGGAGGAAAAGAAGCTGATGGCTGAACTGGACGCCATCACGGTAAGCAATCAGCCGGTCATGTTCGATGTGGTCGAAGCGGCGCTCGACGAGAATAATTACGGTGCGCTGACGCTGCTGCAAAAAGAGGCCATCCCCCTGCAGAACCGTCTGGTCGAGGCCCTCGACAACATGACCAACCTGCAGCGCAAGGACAACGAAACCGCGCTTGCCAAAACCTTCTCCGCCTATCAGGCCACGCGCAACCTGATGCTGGTGCTGGGCATTTTCGCCACCCTGCTGGCCTCGCTGGTGGCGGTGCTGGTGGGCCGCCGCATGCTGATGCAGACGCGCCAGCTGGAAGCGGAAAGGCAGAAGTATCAGACCCTGTTCGAAACCAATTCGGACGCCGTCGTCATCCTCGACGACAAGGGCTTTACCGATTGCAACCCGGCCACGCTCACGCTGTTCGGCATGGACTCGGTCGCCGCCTTTCTCGACACCCCCATTTCAAAACTCGGTGCGCCGATCCAGGCGAACGGCATGCCCGCCCATGACCACGCCAGACAGGCGATCCTGCAGGCACGCAATACGGGCCATGCCGTGATGGAATGGCTCGGTCGGCGCCTGGATGGTTCGGTGTTCCAGGCCGAAATCGCACTCCACGCGATGGAGCTGGAAGGCAAGCCGGTGATCCAGGCGATCATGCGCGACGTGTCCGAACGCCGTGCCGCCGAGGCCGCCAAGGAAGCAGCCCGTGAAGCCGCGGTGCAGATGGCACGCGCCAAATCGGCGTTCGTCGCCAACGTCAGCCACGAAATCCGCACCCCGATGCACGGCATCCTGGGCATGAGCGGGCTGTTGCTGAAAACCCAGCTGGACGGCCGTCAGCGCGAGTATGCCTCCACCCTCAGGAGCTCGGCCGAAAGTCTGCTCACCATCATCAACGACATCCTCGACTTCTCCAAGATCG
>DATCTE010000253.1:0-3883 GCA_036568085.1 Thiobacillus sp. | reverse complement strand
ATGACCAGCCCTGACACCGCCCAGCGCAAGGAAACGCGCACCCAGAGCCGCGACGAGAAGCGCATTCAGAAGCGCGATGGCAGTTCTGCCGGCGAGGCACAGCGCTACCAGAACCGCGACCAGATCCGCAATGAAACCCGCGAGCAGGTTCGCAGCGGGGGAGACTCACCCGCGGGCCAGTAAGCGCGCAAGCAGGGTCCGGCGCATCTGACCGGGCAACGGGACGCCCCAGTGCGTCCCTTTTTATCGCCCACGACAGGCACATGGTTTTTCCGGCGCCCACCGGGGCGCTAGAATGCGGCTTTAATTCCCCCAGCCTTTACATGACTGTCACCATCAAAACCGGCGCCGAAATCGAGGGCATGCGCGTGGCGGGGCGACTCGCCTCGGAAGTGCTCGACTACATCACGCCCTTCGTCAAACCCGGCGTCACCACCGGCGAGCTCGACCGGCTATGCCACGATCTCATGGTGAATGTGCAAGGCACGATCCCGGCGCCGCTGAACTACGCGCCGTCCGGCCACACCCCCTACCCCAAGTCGATCTGCACCTCGGTCAACAACCAGGTATGCCACGGCGTGCCTGGCGACAAGGTGCTGAAGAACGGCGACATCGTGAACCTCGACATCACCGTCATCAAGGACGGCTGGCATGGCGACACCAGCCGCATGTTCGCGGTGGGCGAAGCGTCGATCCAGGCCAAGCGCCTGATCCAGATCACCTACGAAGCGATGTGGGTCGGCATCGACCACGTCAAGCCGGGTGCACGGCTGGGCGACATCGGCCACGCCATCCAGCGCTTCGCCGAAAACCATGGCTACAGCGTGGTGCGTGAATTCTGCGGCCACGGCATCGGCAAAAATTTCCACGAGGATCCGCAGGTGCTGCACTACGGCAAGCCCGGCACCGGCCTGGTGCTGGAGCCGGGCATGACCTTCACCATCGAGCCGATGATCAACGCCGGCAAGCGCGACATCCGCCAGATGCCTGACGGCTGGACCATCGTCACCAAGGACCGCAGCCTGTCGGCACAGTGGGAACATACGGTGCTGGTCACCGACAGCGGCTACGAGGTACTGACCGTCTCGGCCGGCACGCCGGCCGTGCCCGACCGCATCCGCCACGCCGCGTGAGTCCCCAGCCGTTCGCCGACCTTCGCGAGCGGCTCAGATCGGGCCGCGCTGAACTGACCGCGGCCTTTCTCGAAAAACCCGCCACCACACATTACCTGACCCGTCACGCCGCGCTGGTCGACGGCGTCCTGATCGAACTCTCGGCCCGGCTCGCCCTGCCCCCCAGTTTCTGCCTCGCTGCCGTCGGCGGCTACGGGCGCGGTGAACTGTTTCCCGGTTCCGATGTGGACGTGCTGCTGTTGCTGCCGCACGATCCCGCGTCCGACCAGCAGGCAACGCTGGAGACCTGGGTGCAGGCTTGCTGGGACGTCGGCCTGGAGATCGGCCACAGCGTACGTACGGTCGACGCCTGCCTGGCCGAGGCCGCCGACATCACGGTGGAAACCAATCTGCTGGAGGCGCGTTACGTATGCGGCGCCGCGAGCCTGTTCGACGAATTCGGCCGGCGCTTCCAGGCACGCTTCGATCCCCAGCATTTCTTCGACGGCAAGCTGGCCGAGCAGCAGGCGCGTCACGCGCGCTTCGACGACAGCGCCTACAAGCTCGAACCGAACCTGAAGGATAGTCCCGGCGGGCTGCGCGACCTGCACACCATCCACTGGCTGGCACAGGCCTGCGGCATCCTGGGCGGCTGGAGCGGCATCGCGCGTGCCGGCCTGCTCACCCACGCCGAGGCGCGCCGCATCGCGCGCGAGGAACGCACGCTGTCAGCGCTGCGGATTCATCTGCACCTGCTGGCCAAGCGGCGCGAAGACCGCCTCGCCTTCGATTACCAGACCGAACTCGCCGCCCGCCTCGGGCTGGCCGCCACCCCCCACCGCCGGCCCGGCGAGCGCCTGATGCAGGGGTATTACCGGGCGGCCAAGCTGATCCAGCGCGTCAACGACATCCTCATCCAGTCCCTGCGCGTGCGGCTGTTTCCGGTGACGGCGCCGCCGCAGCCGATCGACGCCGATTTCCAGGTGCGTGCCAATCTGCTCGAAGCGCGCGCCGCCGACCTGTTCGAACGCAAGCCGGACGCCCTGCTGCGTGCCTTCATCGTATACGCCCAACACCCTGCACTCGCCGGATTCGAGCCGGCGACGCTGCGCGCGCTGTGGCGCGGCAGCACCCGCATCGATGCGGCGTTTCGCGCCGATCCGCGGCATCGCGCCCTGTTCATGACGCTGCTGCGCCAGCCGCTAGGCATCACCCGGGCGCTACGTGCGATGCATCGCTACGGCCTGCTCGGACGCTACATTCCGGCGTTCGGCCGCGTCGTCGGTCAGATGCAGCACGACCTCTTCCACGTCTACACCGTCGACGAGCACATCCTCACCGTGCTGCGCAACGTGCGGCGCTTCACCGTGCCGGAGCTGGCGCATGAGTTCCCGCTCGCCAGCCGCCTGATCGCCGCGTTCGACAAGCCCGAGCTGCTGTACCTGGCCGCCCTGTTTCACGACATCGCCAAGGGTCGCGGCGGCGACCACTCGGAACTCGGCGCCGTCGATGCGCGCCGATTCTGTCGCCAGCACGGGCTCGACAAGGCGGACAGCGAGCTGGTCGCCTGGCTGGTGGACATGCATCTGGTGATGTCGCGCACCTCGCAGAAGGAGGACATCAGCGACCCCGCGGTCATCGCCGCCTTCGCTGCCCGGGTCGGCAACGCGCGCCGGCTGGCCGCCCTGTATCTGCTGACCGTGGCCGACATCCGCGGCACCAGCCCGAAGGTGTGGAATGCGTGGAAAGGCAAGCTGCTGGAAGACCTGTATCACGCTACCCGCGCCCGGCTGGCGGGTAGCGACGCGGCGGTGGCGGACATCGTCGCCCGGCAGAACGAAGCACGGGTCAATCTCGCCCTCTATGGCCTGCCGGCCGACGCCGCCGATGCGCTGTGGCAGCATCTCGACGAACGCTATTTCGTCCGCTTCGACGCCCGCGACATGGCCTGGCAGGCGCGCATGCTGTGGCGGCGCGCCGACAGCGCCAACGCCGTCGTGCGGGCGCGCCTGTCGCCGGCCGGCGAAGGCATCCAGGTGCTGGTCTACGCGCCCGACCGGGCCGACATCTTCGCCCGCATCTGCGGCTTCTTTGCGCGCATCCAGTACACCATCCTCGAAGCCAAGATCCATACCACCCGCAACGGCTACGCGCTGGACAGCTTCCAGGTGATGGACCTGGCCAGTCGCGGCATCCATTACCGCGATTTCCTGAGTTTCGTGGAATACGAACTGGCGCGCGACCTCGACCCGGCACGTCCGCTGCAAGCGGTGCCGCGCGGCCGCCTGTCGCGCCACCAGCGCCATCATCCCTACCCCACCACGGTGCGCCTGGAAGCCGACGCACAGGGCCGCGGCCACATGCTGTCGATCACCTGTGCGGATCGCGGGGGCCTGCTGTTTGCGGTGGCCGAGGTGCTGATGCGGCACGCCGTGAGCGTCTATGCCGCCAAGATCGACACGCTCGGCGAGCGGGTCGAGGACACCTTTATGATCCGGGGGGCGGCCTTGCAGGCGCCCGCGGAACGCGAGGCGCTGGAAGCCGAGTTGATCGAAGCGTTGAAGTGACTGTGCGCCGGGCTACACCGCCGGACGCGCGTATTCGTCGACGTACCGCCCACGCGATGGCGTTTTGCGCGCAGGCGGTGATTTCTTGCGCACGCTGTCGGCCGGCTTTTTGACCTTCTCATCCACCTCGGTTTTGACGCGATTGCGTCCGCGGCCGGGGCGAACCGATGTGCTGACGCCCACCGCATCGGCGAGGCTGAGACC
>DATCTE010000252.1:0-7079 GCA_036568085.1 Thiobacillus sp. | reverse complement strand
CCTCGTCGTCCATCGAGAAGGCGCGCACCGTGCTTTTCGGCAGCTCGGGCGGGTCAAGTGGTTCATTAACCGGCGCAAAGCCGGTGCCGCGCGGAAAATATTCCAGCAGGAAGGTCGCCAGGTGGAAATCGAGCGTCGACGGGATCGCGCCGCAACGCTCGATCAGCCGCAGTTGCGACAGCCCGGTGGCCGTCGCCGCATCCTCCAGCGCCTTGTATTCGAGCGTGTTCTTGTCCGGCGCGATGAGGATGCGCGGGATCAGCGAGGCATATTCGGGCGGCAGGCGGAAGGCGGCAAGTTCGGCGGCAAGGTGCGCCTGCCGTTCCGCCGCCAGCCGCTTCTTCTCCAGCCCGGCCTTGGCCGCCGCCAGCGTCTCGGCGGGCGCCGGACGGTAGCGTCCCTTGCCCTTCTTGTGGAAATAAATCGGCGACGCATGCAGCTTCTGCAGCAGCGCCACCGATTCGGCCGGGCGCGGCGCGTGGCCGTAGTAGTCCTGCGCCAGCTGCTCGAAACCGAATTCGTCGGTGCCGGCCGCCTCCCACAGGAAGTCGGCGTCGAGATCCGCCGTCAGCGTTTCGGCCTCGGCCATGACCTCGGCAGGCGCCGGCGCAGCGAAGCGCAGCAGGATGTTGGCCGTCTTGATCTTGCTGCGCTTGCCCGAGGCGGTTTCCACCTGCGCTGTGGCGTCGGTTTCGGACAGGATGGAGCCGGCCTTGAAATGGCCGTCCTCTTCAAAGATCAGGTGCATGAAAAATCAGAAATCCAGGATGGTTTGGAAGTGGCGCTCGAACCCGGCAAAGCCGTGGTCGCCGCCGTCTTCGATGATCTGCGTGGCGCCGGCGTAGTAGGCGACGGCATCACGGTAGTCGAGCACCGCGTCGCCGGTCTGCGCCAGCAGCAGATAGCGCTCGGGGCGCGAGATGGCGGGCACGTCGAGCGCCGCGAGTTCGGCCAGATGCGCTTCGGTAAGTTCCCACTTCTCGCCGCTGTGCCAGTTGGTCTGCGGACCAAGCGCGCCGCTCATCAATTGGTGGGCATGGACTGCAGGGTTCACCAGCACGGCTTTCCAGCCATGCTTCTCGGCCAGGTACGTGGCGTAGAAGCCGCCCAGCGAACTGCCGATCAGGGTGACCGACTCAGGGTGGCGCCGCGCCAATTCGGCCTCGACGTGGGCGATGGCCTCGCGCGGGCTGTTGGGCAGCGCCGGGCAATGGTAGTCCGCCTGCTGTCCGAGGCCGGCCATGTATTCGCCGAGTTGGCGGGCCTTGCCGGATGCAGGTGAGGAGTTGAAGCCGTGGAGATAGACAATCATCCCCAGATTTTACCGGGGTGGGGGGGATTCCTGAAATTTGGAGATAGCCAGTTTTTCACAGGACTGTTGACCGTTGGCCGGGGGTAGCCCGGCAGCTAGTCACTTTTCTTGTCTCGCCAAGAATAAGTAGCCAAAAGAAGGCGACCCCGACATCCCCGATTTCCGGCGGGTCTGTGAGGGGAGGAAAGTCAAACCCAGGCCGGTGGTGACTGGGCGGTTTGTGCATTGGTGATGCGTCGCAAATTCGGCCTAGGCCTGCTCAACGCGTCTTGCGCGACTCAGTCGTCGAAGCAGTAGAAGTCGGCCTTGGTCACGCCGCAGTCGGGACAGCTCCAGTCGTCGGGAATGGCTTCGTAGCGCGTGCCGGGTGCGAGGCCGTGGTCGGGGTCGCCCGTGGCTTCGTCGTAGACGTAATCGCACACGGCGCAGGTCCATTTGCGGAAGGTGGGGGCGGATTCGGAGGCTGCGACAGCAGCAGAGGGATTCATCATGGCAATTTCCACGGATCGAGCGTGGCCAGCAGTTGGTTGAAAATCGCGTCGAGCTCGCCGCCCAGCACATCGAGCTGCGGGTTGACGTAGGGTTTGAAGACCTCCGAGGCGGTGCGGTGTGCGACCCAGGTGTGGCCGCCGGCTTCGTAGAGATGGATGCGCAGCGGGATGTCGATGCCGGCCGCCTTCTCTGCCGTCCATACCTTGACGGCGTAGTCGGGCCGGAACACTTCGAGGATCTGGTCGGCTGGAACCTCGATGCCCTTTTTCGCACAGTTGGCCTGGCCGTTGGCGTGTGCGACCAGACCCATCGGGTAGGCGGCAATGGCGGCGATCAGTTTCTCCGCGGCCTCGTCCGCAGAGAGCGATACCTCGAAACGAATCATGCTTCCTCCAGTTCGGGCTGTGGCTGCGACAGCGCACAGCTGTGGGTGTCGAATTCGTGCAGTTCCTTGCGCAGGTGCTTGATCGCCGGGGTGACGATGGCGATGAAGTAGGCCTCGCGCAATCTGCGCTGTGCGGCATTATTGGACAGATAGCCCTTGGCGCCCAGATGCAGCATCGCCGCGTTGGCGGCTTTCAGGCTGAGCTCGCTGCCGGCCAGCCGCAGCGCCAGTGTATCGCGCACATGCGGCGCACTGCCGTCGCGTTCGATTCTTTCCGCCAGCGCGTAAGTGGCGGCGCGGGCGGCGTCGAGTTCGGCCTCCAGCGCGTCGGCCTGCACGTCGAGGAAACGGTTGACGTGGCCGTGGGTCTTGTCGGCGCGCTTCATCATCGCCACGCAGGCGTCGACGAGGCCGAGGCCCATGCCCATCTGCAGCAGGATGAAGGCGGATTTGGTACGGTCGCGGAAGGCGTCGAATTCCTCCGCGTGACAGACCACCCGGCTGTCGGGCAGGAACACGTCGCGGAACTGGCAGGCGAAGGTGTTGGTGCCTTCCATGCCGATGAAGTGCGCGTTCTGCGTCAGCGTGAGGCCGGGCGTGCTGCCGTGCACCAGGCCGATCATCAGGCCTGGTGTGTCGGGCAGCGACGCGCCCATGTGGAAATAATGCTCGGGCCCGATGTTCGACACCCACGGCAGCACGCCGTTGACGACGTAGCCGCCCTCGACCCGCCTGGCTTTCAGACGCGCGTCCTCGATGCCGACGCACGACTTCATGCTGTTCGACTGCGCCGTGCCGCCGAGCACCTCGCCGCGCGCCATCTTCGGCAGCATTTCGGCGGCGAGCGCCTGGTTGGAACTGTTGATCACATACCACTGCAGGGCATATTCCGCCCACAGCAGAAAGCCGGTCGACACGCATTGCTTGGAGACTTCCTCGATCACCTGGATGGCGTGGCCGAGGCCGCGCGCGGTGCCGCCATGCGCCACGGGCGTGAGGCTGCCGAGGCCGCCGATCGCCCCCAGTTGCTGGAGGAAGCCGCCGGGGTAAACGCCTTTCAGGTCGATGTCGACCACCTGCGGCGCCAGCTGGGCGGCGATGAGTTCGACGAGACCCGGCAGCACCTCGGCAGGCGTATCCGGGAAGGCGGGGGCGAGGGCGACGGCAGTCATGATGCGCTCCAGAAAAATGGCAGACGGGTCAGGCGAGCTCGACGCTGACGGTGACCGGGTTGCGCAGCGTATTGGCCACCGGCGACCAGGCGTTGGAATGCGCGACCAGGTCCTTCAGTTCGGCTTCGCTGGCGTCGCCTTCCAGATGCACTTTCACGCGCACATCGGTGAAACCGAGTTTCTTCAGCGGATCGAGGTCGCCCACGCCCCATACCGCGGTGACGTTGATGTCGCCTTCGAGTTCGAGCTCGATCCTGGACAGCGAAATGCCGCGGGCAACGGCATTGGCATGCAGGCCGACCGACAGGCAGGAGCCGAGCGTGGCGAGCACCGCCTCGGAGGGGTTCGGCGCGGTGTCGTCGCCAAGCAGGTGCGGCGGTTCGTCGATCACGTGCGCCGGCAGGTTGCGCACATAGGTGAGGTTGCGGAACTTGCTCTCGCACACGGTCTTCGCTTTCAGCGTGACGACCGACTGCGGGTTCGCCTTGCCTTTGACGGACAGGGCGGCGAGGCCTTCGCTGGAAATGGGTTCGAGCACGGCTTGGGTTTTCAGGGCAACGACTTCAGACATGGCATGACTCCTTGGTTGAGAGGGATCGGGAAAACCGACATGCCATGCATTGCGATTCCTGTGCCAGCTGCTGAAAGTTGCGTCAAGCCATTGATTGATAATCAAATATTGGCTGTGTAGCGGCGGCCTGGAATCGTCTGCGCTAACAAATTGTCAACCATTGTCAGCTTGCTCAGGCCACGTTCAGCCTTTGCAGACGGTAGTTCAGCTGGCGCAGGGTCAGCCCCAGCATCTGGGCCGCGCGCGACTTGTTGCCGTGGGTTTGCGCCAGCGCCTGCTCGATCTGCTGGCGGTCGTGAGACTGGGCGGGCAGATAGGGGCGCACGGTCGCCGCCGCGGGCGAAGGCGGGGTGCTGCCGAAGGCGTGGGCCTCTGGCGCACCGGCCGCCTCGCTATGGATCACGCGCTCGACTTCCTGCGCCGAAATCGTCGCGCCTTCGGCCAGCAACACCAGCCGCTCCAGCACGTTGCGCAATTGCCGGATGTTGCCCGGCCAGGGATAGCCGGCCAGTTTGTCCATCGCCTCGGGCGTGAGACCCACATTGCGCTGGTAGCTCTGGCTGATGAGGTTGAGCTGATGGCGCACCAGCGGACGGATGTCCTCGCGCCGTTCGCGCAACGCAGGCAGGCGGATCGGAATGATGTTGAGGCGGTAATACAGATCGAGACGGAAGCGGCCGGCGCTCACCTGCTGCTGCAGGTCGAGGTTGGTGGCGGCGACGATGCGCACGTCGATCGGCGTTTCGCGGCGGCCGCCGACGCGCTGCAGCGATTTTTCCTGCAGCACGCGCAACAGCTTCACCTGCATCGCCAGCGGCAGGTCGCCGATCTCGTCGAGGAAGAGCGTGCCACCGTTCGCCTGCTCAAAGTAACCGGCGCGTGCCGCGACCGCACCGGTGAAGGCGCCTTTCTCGTAGCCGAACAGTTCCGACTCGAACAGGTTCTCAGGGATCGCGCCGCAGTTCACTTTGACGAAGGGCTGGTCGCGGCGCGGACTCGACAGATGCAGCGCGCGCGCGAACAGCTCCTTGCCGGTGCCCGATTCGCCCAGCAGCAGCACCGTCACGTCGGTGGACGACACCTGTTCGATCTGGCGCAGGGCATGGCGCAGCGCGGGCGCTTCGCCGACTATGCCGAGCGTGGCCTGTTGCGGTGCGCCGCGCTCGAGCGCCCATTTGAGTTCGCGGTTCTCGTGTTCCAGACGCGCGGTCTGTTCCGCCACGCGATCGTTCAGCTTGAGGATCTGCGTGATCAGCGTGGCGATGATCTCGAGGATGCGCAGATCGTCGGCCAGCGCGCGCGTGCGTCCGCGGATGCGGTGCACGCCCAGCAGGCCCAGCACCGCGCCCTCGCTGCGCAGCGGCAGCGCGATGAAGCTCACCGTCTCGTTCGGCAGGCGCGCGCGGTCGACCGCACGCGCTAGGTAATGCGGGTCGTTGTCGATGTCCTGCACGATGACCGGTTCCCCGCTCTGCAGGACACGGCCGGTGACGCCGGCACCCGGAGGGTAGACGCCGCGTTCGATCTCCTCGCCCGTCAGGCCATAGGCGTAGCGGATCGCGTAGTCACTGCCGCCCGGCTGCCGCAGCACCACCCGCCCGCGGTTGAGGCCAAGGAATTCCGAGATCAGGTGCAGCATTTCGCGGATCACCGGGCCGGGCTCCAGGCTCTTCCCCATCAGCCGCGCCGATTCACGTATGACCAGCATTTCCTCGTTCTGCAACTGTTCGGCAGGCAGCGTGGCGGATGTCATGGCGGTTCCCTCGAAACATTTTGTCAACACTGTGTAATCAAGAAGCGGGCCAGCCCAATCAGAAAGTTTTGAAGGTGTTTGCAAGAGTACTTATGAAACAGTCGGTTAGTGCAGATTTCGCGTGTTGGCACGCTTCCTGAATACGACACAAGTGGAAACACGACGCAGCACAGGGCTTTCACCCCGGAGGCGCGCCCATTCTGGCGATCGAGCGAGGAATCGCGCAGCCGGACCGAACCGGGCAAGCGCACCAGAGTGGGGCGAAACGCGATGAAGCTGGTGCATGCGGGCGTGTGTAGCCAAGTCTTTTTTCAATCCGATAGGAGCGCCACATGTCCGGCTTTGACAACCCGTTTGACCCCGATACCAAACTGCATCGTGCAGGTTGCAGTTGCGGCCGCCACCACAGCCAGGCCGACCACGAAGCCGACATGCAGAACGAGGACGCGCGCGTGTCGCGCGTGGTCGAATCGGCGGTGATGCGCGGCCTCTTTCCAGACGACCAGCTGCGCCGCAACTTCCTGCGCGCGGTCGGCGCCGGCACGGCAATGGCGGCGATCTCGACGCTGTTCCCGATGGGCGCGGCCAAAGCACTGGCGGCCGAAAAGGGCAAGCTGGAAAAGACCAACCTGAAGATCGGCTTCATCCCGATCACCTGTGCGACGCCCATCATCATGGCGGGGCCGATGGGCTTCTATGCGCGCGAAGGGCTCAACGTGACGCTGCAGAAAACTGCTGGCTGGGCGGTGGTCCGCGACAAGGTGCAGAACAAGGAATACGACGCCTCGCACATGCTCTCCCCGATGCCGCTGGCGATGTCGCTCGGCCTGGGTTCGGCGAAGCAGGCGGTCGACGTGGCGTCGATCCAGAACATCAACGGCCAGGCCATCACCCTGGCCCTGAAGCACAAGGACAAGCTCAACCCCAAGGACTGGAAGGGCATGAAGTTCGGCCTGCCGTTCGACTACTCGATCCACAACCTGCTGCTGCGCTACTACCTCGCCGAGGCGGGCCTCGATCCGGACAAGGACGTCGAGCTGCGCATGATGCCGCCGCCCGACATGGTGGCCAACCTGCGCGCCGGCAACATCGACGGCTTCCTCGGCCCCGAGCCGTTCAACCAGCGCGCAGTGTATGAGGAAGTCGGCTTCATCCACACCCTGTCGCGCGACCTGTGGGACGGCCACCCGTGCTGCGCCTTCGGCGTGCAGGAGGGCTTCTACAAGCAGTATCCCAACACCTACGCCGCGCTGTTTCGCGCGATTGCCAGCGCCACCGACTACGCGCACAAGCCGGAAAACCGCAAGGCCATCATCGAGGCGATCGCGCCGGCCAACTACCTCAACCAGCCGATCCCGGTTCTGGAACAGGTGATGACCGGCCGCTTCGCCGAT
>DATCTE010000251.1:0-5753 GCA_036568085.1 Thiobacillus sp. | reverse complement strand
TATGTCCGCGGGAGTGGTGGGGGGGGCTCAACCTACAACGGATATGGCAACACCTCCGCCATTCGGATCAACACGACAGTGTCCGTGAAGCAGGAGTTTTTTCTCAAACCGGAAACTGGAAACCAGATTCCTGTCAAGCTCAGTGACGAGGATATTCCTTTGACGGATGGACAGAATGTCACCATGGTTTCAGGTCATGCAGGTGACAAGGCTGAATGGACTCATCTGATAAACCACAATGCGGCCCTGTACTGGAAGTTGGGGAAGATGCTTCACCATGTGATCGTCTGGGGGCTTGTGCGGAAACCGTCCCTTATATTTTGGGCAGGTGTGATCATGTGGGTTGCGGTCGGCTACATGTTTAGCGGTTTGCTCGGCTTCATCGTAGCGGTGGTGTACTGGACGTATGAGGGAATGAATATGCGAAAGGTGGCTAAGGCGCTGGAAAACCACCTCGATGGACTTGGAAGAGAAATGCTAGCGAGTAGACCGGCATCTTCTTGAACAGCCATCCAGCTTCGGACGTTCAGTTGACAAAACATGAGCCGTTATCCTAATGAGCGGCAGGTAACGGAGGTACTGCCGACCTACTTGCACCGCAGGCTCAAGGTCGGCTCTGTCCGAGGTAGAGACGGTCGCCGCCATCGTCATGAACTTCCGCTCCTGGCCGAACTGAGACGGTCGCTTCACTGGCAGACTTTAATCGGAATAGGCGACCCATCAGGCCCACGCTGCGTTTCTGAAATTCTTGTCTTATGTACGCACAGTCGCCTCGCGCTGCCGTTCGTGCGACACCAGCTTGGCCAGTTCGGTCATTTCCTCCGCCAGCAGGCTCAGCAGGTCGTCCAGCGTGAGGATGCCGACCAGCGCCCCTGAACCGTCCACCACCGGCATGCGCCGCACGCCTTTGTCGCGCATGTAGCGCAGCGCTTCGAACAGGCCTTCGCTTTCGCGCACCGTCGCCACCTCCGGTCCCATGATGTCGCCCACCTTGAGCGCGTCGGCATTCACGCCGGCCGCCACCACTTCCACCACGATGTCGCGGTCGGTGACGATGCCGACCGGGTGCTTGCGGCCGCCCTTTTCCTCGACCACCACCAGGTCGCCGACATGATGGCTGCGCATCAGGCGCGCTGCTTCGGTCACGGGCAGCGCTTTTTCCGCGATCACCACTTCGCGGTTGCAGAGTTCGCCGACTGACATGATGTCCTCCTCTTTTTACACACGTCTCGTTTTCATTGAAGAGTGTGGACTCCGAAAAAGCAAGGACGTCAGGACTTGGCCTGGCGCCGACAGCGATCCGCCCACACTGCCGCCTCCACCCGCGAGCGCAGGTTCAGCTTCTTCAGCAGATGCTTGACGTGGACCTTCACCGTGCCTTCGGCGATGCCCATGTCGCGGGCGATCAGTTTGTTGCTCTTGCCGTCGATCAGGTGTTCGAGGATGCGGTTTTCCTGCTCGGTCAGCCCCGCTTCGGTAAGGCTGGTGGGACGGCTTTTTTCGCGCAGCGAGGCGACCAGCAGTTGCGTGAGGCGCTCGCTGATGGTGATCTTGCCGCGCGCAGCCTCGCCCAGCTGCCGCATCAGGTCTTCCGGCTCCATGTCCTTCAGCAGGTAGCCGTCGGCGCCGGCCTGCAGCGCAGCCATCAGGTCTTCCGCGTGGTCGGAGACGGTCAGCATGATGACCCGGGAATCGAGTCCGTCGTCCTTGATCGCCTTCAACACGTCGACGCCGTTCATGTCCTTCATGTTCAGGTCGAGCAGGATCATGTCCGGATGCAGGCGCTGCGCAAGCAGGATACCTTCCCTGCCGCTGGGGGCCTCGCCGACGAAGCGGAATTCGGGCGCGGCCTGGATCAGCTGGATCACCCCCTTGCGGAACAGCGGATGGTCGTCGACGACCAGGATGGTCTGGGGATCGGGCTGGCTCATGGATGCGTGGGCAGTTGAACGGGGTGAATGGGGATGGTGTCGCGCCGTGCGCTCGGCGTGAAATGAAGGGTGACGCGGGTGCCGAAGGCGGGCAGGTTCTCGACGCTCAGCTGGCCGCCCAGGTTCCTTGCCCGCTCTTCCATGATCGTCATGCCGTAGTGATGCGCACCCGCCGGCTGATGGACGCCGATGCCGTCGTCGGTCACGGTGGCCGACACCGATCCGTCGCTGTTGCACAGCACCCTGACGTCCGCCTGCCGCGCCTGGGCATGGTTGAGCACGTTGGACAGCGCCTCGCGCACGATCTGCAGGGTGTGGATTTCCTCGTTGGAGGTGAGCGTGCAGCCTGCCAGATGCGCCTCCAGGGTGATCGGAATGTCGCAGCGGCCGGCGAATTCAGTCACGGTGGTCTGCAGGGCGGCGGCCAGCCCCTCGCCCTCGATGCGCAGGCGGAAGGTGGTGAGCAGTTCGCGCAACTGGCGGTAGGCGCTGTTGAGGCCTTCGCGCAACTCGGCCAGCACCTCGGCGGCCTCGCTGCCTGCGTCCGGGCGTTCGATGAAGGGCTTCAGCCGGCTGACCTGGATTTTCATGTAGGCGAGCGACTGCGCCAGCGAATCGTGCAACTCGCGCGCCAGTGCGGCACGCTCCTCCAGCAGCGACAGCCGGCGGCTCTGCTCGGTGCGGCGCGCGGTGCCGATGGCGATGCCGATGTGGCGCGACAGCGCCTCCAGCAACTGGGTCTGCCAGGGCGCCAGTTCCCTGCCCGGCGGCATTTCCAGCTGCAGCACGCCGTAGTGCTGTTCGGTGTCCTTGAGCGGCAGCGACAGCACGCGCCGGCCATCATGCAGCGAATGGACGGCCAGCGCCGGATGGGCGAGGCATTCGGCACAGCTCATCAGGCCGCACAGGTCGACATCGCCACGGTCGGGGCGCAGCGTGCTGGCGATCACCCGTGCGCGCGCCTCGCCGGCTTCCACCAGGCAGGCCAGCCCGTGCCCGACGCCGAGCACGTTTTCCAGGTCCTTCAGCAGGATGGCGTAGGTGTCCGGCGCAACCGGCCCGTTGTAGAGCCGCGCGATGGAGTGATAGAGCAGTTCCAGCGAGCGGTTGGCGATGGTGAGTTCGGCGGTCTTCTCTTCCACCCGCCCTTCCAGGTTCTGGTACAGCTTGGAGAGGTCTTCCGCCATGTGGTTGAAGGCCTGGCCGAGCCGCCCGATTTCGTCCTCTCCGGCCAGATCGGTGCGCACGGCAAGATTGCCCTGGCCGATCTGGTCGGCCAGTTCCAGCAGGCCGCGCAGAGGACGGACCAGGATGTTGTAGACCAGATAGATGGACAGGGCCACCACCAGAAGGGTGGCTATGACCGCCGCACCGAGGATGACGCGCATGACCAGAATTTTTGCTTCGGCGGCGTCCTCGATCTGCTTGACCAGATCATTGATGCGGGCGACGAATCCGGGAATGTCGTCCAGCACGGCCGCGTTCGTGGCCGTCGCGCCGGATGCAGCCGGCGGATTGATCAGACCGGGTTTGATTTGTGTGCGCCAGCTGCTTTCTACCTGCCGGTAAACCCGCCTGAGCGGAGCGGTCTCGTCGGCCGGCAGGACGGCCAGGATGGGCGCGGCTTTTAGGTCGCCGTCAAACTGGCTGACGGCCTGTTGCAGGCTTTCCCGGTATTCGGGTTTTCCGTCCTGCAGGAGACGCTGGTAGATCGAAGCCATGCGCCAGCTCTGCATCCGCAGGCTGCCCGCCAGGTTGATGGCCTTGCCGCTGCCCTGGGTGGTTTCCGCCACCATCCATGACGTGGACATGCTGGCCACCGCCAGCACGGTGATGGCGGCAAACATGCCGCCCAGCCGCAGCAGCAGCGAGTTCTGCAGTTTATTCACCAGCAATCGGCGCACGTGCCTGCTCCATGCAATTAGCGTTAACACGCCCTAACAATCATTGCCACGCTTCAAGCGTAAACCACCCGATGTCGGGCATGGCGGATAAAAGGGTATACCTCTTCTTCGCCGGCGGCTTTCCGCTAGGCGTGCAACGAAAAAAACCCTCATAAAAAACAACGGACTTCAAATTACCTCCTATACCTCTTAAGGGGTATCCGGCCTGTTTTCCGAGCCCGACGCGTGCTGGCAACAGCGCATTCAATGGCGTAAAAAACACACCGAGGTCTTTTTATCTCACCAGTACAGGCTACGGGGTGAATCATGGCAACGCAACAATACAAGGCATGGTCGGTCGTCATCATGAGCACGCTGGCGTTCACGGTGTGCTTCATGATCTGGATGATGTTTGCCGTCATCGGCGTTCCCATCAAGCAGCAGCTGGGGCTGAACGAGACCGAGTTCGGCATCCTGATCGCCACGCCGGTGCTGACCGGCTCCCTGATCCGGGTTCCGCTGGGGATGTGGACGGACAAGTTCGGCGGGCGGGTCGTGATGTTCATCCTGATGCTCTCGACGGTGATCCCGATCTGGATGATCTCGTGGGCCACGGCGTTCTGGCATTTCCTGCTGACCGGGCTGTTCGTCGGCATGGCAGGCGGCGCGTTCACCGTCGGCATCGCCTATTGCGCCCGCTGGTTTCCCAGGGAACGGCAGGGGCTGGCGATGGGTATTTTCGGGGCCGGCAACACCGGGGCGGCGCTGACCAAGCTGCTCGCGCCCATCATCGTGATCGGCTACGGCTGGACGATGGTGCCCAAGGTGTATGCGGTGCTGATGGGAGTGACCGCCATCGTGTTCTGGTTCTTCACCTACAGCGACCCCGCGCACAAGGTCGGCAAGCACGTCACGATCCGCGAGCAGCTTGCCGCCTTCAAGGACCCGAAGGTGTGGCGCTACAGCCAGTACTACTCCATCGTGTTCGGCGGCTATGTGGCGCTGGCACTGTGGATGACCAAATACTACGTCAGCGAATACGGCTTCGATCTCAAGACGGCCGCGTTGCTGGCTGCCGCCTTCAGCATTCCGGGCGGGGTGTTGCGGGCGGTCGGAGGCTACTTCTCCGACAAGTTCGGGGCCCACACCATGACGTGGTGGGTGTTGTGGATTTCGCTGGTCTGCCTGTTCTTCCTGTCCTACCCGCAGAGCGACATCACCATCCAGACCGTCAACGGCCCGTTCACGTTCCACTTCGGCCTCGATGCGACGGTGTTCACCATCGTCATGTTCACCCTGGGCATCGTGTTCGCCCTCGGCAAGGCCTCGGTCTTCAAGTACATCTCCGACGACTACCCCGACAACATCGGCGTGATTTCCGGCGTGGTCGGGCTTGCCGGCGGCCTGGGCGGGTTCCTGATGCCGATCATGTTCGGCGCGCTGGTCGACCTGACCGGCATCCGTTCCTCCGCGTTCATGCTGATGTTCGGCGTGGTGTGGGTGTCGCTGATGTGGATGTACTGGACGGAAGTGCGTCCGATGGATGCGGCCCGGGAGCTGAAGCGGGCGCAGCTTGCAGACCGGATGGAGTAGCGAAGCATGAGCCGGCAATGCGCGGCTCATTGGTCAACGTAAAAGAGGAAAGCACCATGCCTACCAACATCAAGGAATGGAATCCGGAAGACCCGGCCTTCTGGGAAACGACCGGCAAGAAGATCGCCTACCGCAACCTGTGGATCTCGGTTCCGGCCCTCCTGTGCGGCTTCGCCGTGTGGCTGATGTGGGGGATCATCACGGTGCAGATGTCCAACCTGGGCTTTCCCTTCAGCCAGGACGAACTGTTCACGCTGACCGCGATCTCGGGGCTCGCCGGGGCGACGATGCGCATCCCCTCCTCCTTCTTCAACCGGCTGGCGGGCGGGCGCAACGTCATCTTCCT
>DATCTE010000250.1:0-9165 GCA_036568085.1 Thiobacillus sp. | reverse complement strand
AGGCCCTGCGCCACGGCCGCCGCTTCCAGCGATTCGATGAAATAGAACACATAGGCCGGCCCGCTGCCCGACACAGCGGTGACCGCATCCAGCCGGGATTCGTCCTCCACCCACACCACGCCACCGACGGCGCGCAGCACGGCCTCGGCCTGCGAGCGTGCCTCCTGGTCGACGTCCGACGGCGCATACAGGCCGCTGATGCCGGCCCGCACCAGCGCGGGGGTATTGGGCATGGTGCGCACGATGCGCCGGTGCCCGCCCAGCCAGCGCGCGAGGTCGGCCACCCGCACCCCGGCGACGATCGATATCACCAGATGACCTGCGAGGCGCGACGCCAGCGCGGCCGCCACCTCGGGCAGAGTCTGCGGCTTCACCGCCAGTACGACCAGGGAATGCAGCCGCGCCTGCGACAGATCCGTGTGGACCACGACACCGAAACGCGCGGACAACTGCGCCCGCGCATCGGCATTGATCTCCACCACCTCGATGTCGGTGGGCTGGGTGCCGCTGGCGATCAGGCCGCCGATGATGGCGGCGGCCATATTGCCACCCCCGATGAAACTCACTTTATGCATTTTTCTTAATCCTTTCGCCAAAGAGTGCGGTGCCAATTCGAACGATCGTCGCACCTTCCAGAATCGCAGCCCCGAGATCGCCCGACATGCCCATCGACAGGGTGTCGAGCGCAAGACCGCGCGCGCGCAGCGCGTCGTACAGTTCACGCACCTGCCGGAATGCGGCACGCTGGGCGGCCACTCCGGAAGCCGGCGCGGGGATCGCCATGAGGCCGCGCAATCGCAGACCCGGCAGTGCCGCAACCGCCGCGGCCAGCGCGGGTAGTTCGGCCGGCGCCACCCCGCCCTTGCTGGCTTCGCCGCTGACATTCACCTCGATGCACACCTGCAGCGGCGGCAAGCCGGCCGGACGCTGGACGGACAGGCGCTCGGCAATTTTCAGCCGGTCGACGCTGTGCACCCAGCTGAAGTTCTCGGCGATCGCCCGCGTCTTGTTGCTCTGGATCGGCCCGATGAAGTGCCATTCGAGCGGCAGATCGCGCAGCGCTGCCTGCTTGTCCAGCGCTTCCTGCAGGTAATTCTCGCCGAATTCGCGTTGCCCACAGGCGGCCAGGCGGCGCACGGCCGCCGCATCGAAGGTCTTGCTAACCGCCAGCAGGGTCACCTCCGCCGCATCGCGCCCCGCCTCTTCCGCGGCACGCGCTACCTGTGCCTGTACGGCATGCAAACGGGCATCTGCCGTGCTGCCGCGAGGCGGCATGCCGGGCTCAAGTTTGCGCGTTTCAGGGCCGTTATCCATAGCGCTTATTATCTGACAAAACCCCACCCAACACTGAACGAGGCACGCGTGGATATTTCTGAACTGCTGGCTTTTGCCGTCAAGAACAAGGCGTCGGACTTGCACCTCTCGGCAGGCCTGCCGCCGATGATCCGGGTCAACGGCGACATCCGCCGCATCAACCTGCCGCCGATGGACCACAAGGACGTACACCGCATGGTGTACGACATCATGAACGACAGCCAGCGCAAGGTGTACGAGGAAACGCTGGAAATCGACTTCTCGTTCGAGATTCCCTCGCTGGCGCGCTTCCGCGTCAATGCCTTCAACCAGCAGTATGGCGCCGGCGCGGTGTTCCGGACGATTCCGTCCAAGGTGCTGACGCTGGAAGAACTCAACGCGCCGCCCATCTTCAAGGAAATTTCCGACCAGCCGCGCGGCATCGTGCTGGTCACCGGGCCGACCGGCTCGGGCAAGTCGACCACGCTGGCGGCGATGATGGACTATGTCAACGAAAACCAGTACGCGCACATCCTCACCGTCGAGGATCCGATCGAATTCGTGCACCAGAGCAAGAAATGCCTGATCAACCAGCGCGAGGTCGGACCGCATACGCTGTCGTTCAACAACGCCCTGCGCTCGGCCCTGCGGGAAGACCCGGACGTCATCCTGGTCGGCGAATTGCGCGATCTCGAAACCATCCGCCTCGCGCTGACCGCCGCCGAGACCGGCCACCTGGTGTTCGGCACGCTGCACACCTCGTCGGCTGCCAAGACCATCGACCGCGTGGTCGACGTGTTCCCCGCGGCGGAAAAGGAAATGGTGCGCTCGATGCTGTCGGAATCGCTGCGCGCGGTGATTTCGCAGACGCTCTTGAAAACCAAGGACGGCAACGGCCGCGTCGCCGCGCACGAGATCATGATCGGCACCCCGGCCATCCGCAACCTGATCCGCGAAAACAAGGTGGCGCAGATGTATTCGGCGATCCAGACCGGCGGCAACCTGGGCATGCAGACGCTCGACCAGAACCTCCAGGACCTGGTCAAGCGCAACGTCATCGCCTCGAACGTGGCGCGCGCCGCAGCGCAGAACAAAGATGCCTTCATGGGTTGAGGACTGAACGATGAACGCTGAAAAAACCATCCACGACCTGCTGCGCCTGATGCTGGCGAAGAACGCCTCCGACCTTTTCATCACCGCCGGCTTTCCCCCTGCCATCAAGGTCGACGGCAAGATCACCCCGGTGTCGAACCAGAGCCTGACACCCGCGCACACCAGCGAACTGGCGCGTTCGATCATGAACGAACGGCAATGGAAGGATTTCGAGGCCACCAACGAATCCAACTTCGCCATCAGCCCGCCCGAGATCGGCCGCTTCCGCGTCAACGTGTTCGTGCAGCAGGGTCGCGTCGGCGTCGTGATGCGGACGATCAACACCAAGATCCCGAAGATGGAGGAGCTGAACCTGCCGCCGATCCTGCGCGACGTCGCGATGATCAAGCGCGGCCTGGTGATTTTCGTCGGCGGCACCGGTACCGGCAAGACCACGTCGCTGGCGGCAATGGTCGATTACCGCAACGAGAACAGCTATGGTCACATCATCACGGTCGAAGACCCGATCGAATACGTGCACGAGCACCGGAAATCGATCATCACCCAGCGCGAGGTCGGCATCGACACCGACAACTGGTTCTCGGCGCTGAAGAACACCCTGCGCCAGGCGCCCGACGTCATCCTGATCGGCGAAATCCGCGACCGCGACACCATGGAATACGCCATCGCCTTCGCCGAAACCGGTCACCTGTGCCTGTCGACGCTGCACGCCAACAGCGCCAACCAGGCGCTCGACCGCATCATCAACTTCTTCCCTGAGGAAAAGCGCGACCAGCTCTTGATGGACTTGTCGTTGAACCTCAAGTCCTTCATCTCGCAGCGCCTGATCCCGCGCAAGGGCAGCACCGGCCGCGTCGCCGCGGTCGAAATCCTGCTCAACTCGCCGCTGATCGCCGACCTGATCTTCAAGGGCCAGGTTCACGAGATCAAGGAGATCATGTCGAAGTCGCGCGAGCTTGGCATGCAGACCTTCGACCAGGCGCTATTCGACCTCTACGAAGCCGGCATGATTTCCTACGAGGATGCACTACGCAACGCTGACAGCCTCAACGACCTGCGCCTGCAGATCAAGCTGCATGGCCAGGAAGCCAAGGGCCGCGATATGATGGCGGGGCTGGATCACCTCGACATCGTGTAAGTCATCGGACATGTAAAAGAAAAACGGGGTGCTTGGCACCCCGTTTTTCATGGCATCTCCGAACACCGCTCAGGTCGTATCGTCGGAGGCCTTTTTCGGCCGCATCGACCCGGCGATCAGCTTGTACTGCAGGAAGCGCGTCTCGATCGGGCCGTTGAACAACGGAATGCGCCGGCTCGCCTTGAGGCCGATCAGCTTGGGCAGCAGCGGATCGCCGGAAATGATCCACGCCTCCCAGCCGCTGAAGTTCTGCTTCAGCCAGTCACCCAGCAGCGGATACCAGTCAGCCAGATCCTCCGCCTCGCCCAGCCGCTCGCCGTAGGGCGGGTTGGTCACGATGGTACCGACGGGCGTCGGCGGCTTCAGGTCGAGCGCATCGGACACTGTCAGTTCGATTGCGTCCGCATAGCCCGCCCCGGCGAGGTTGTTGCGCGCCTTGTCGAGGACCCAGCGATCCTGGTCGGCGCCGAAGATCGGCAGGCGCGTCAGCGGTTTTTCCTTTGCCTTCGCCTCATCCTTGATGCGCTTCCATAAGGCCGCATCGAAATCGCGATAGTGCTCGAAGGCGAAATGGCGGCTGCGTCCCGGCGCGCGGTTCAGCGCCATGTCCGCCGCCTCCAGCAGGATGGTGCCGGCGCCGCACATCGGGTCGAGCAGCGGCGTGCCGGGCTCCCAACCGGACAGCAACAGCAGGCCGGCAGCGAGATTTTCCTTGATCGATGCGGCGCTCGCCTCGCGCTTGAAGCCGCGTTTGAAGAGCGGCTCGCCGCTGGTGTCGAGGTAGAAGGTCACCGCATCCGGGGTGAAGAAGGCGTACACCGGCACGTCGGGCGCCTCGGTGTCGACGCTCGGACGCTCGCGGGTTTCCTCGCGGAAGCGGTCGCAGATTGCGTCCTTGATCTTCAGCGTGATGAAATTGAGGCTCTTCAGCGGCGCGTTCTGCGCCCCGACTTTCACCGCGATGGTCTTGTTCACGTCGAACCACTCCGGCCACGGCAGGTCGAGCGCGGCGCGGTAGATGTGCTCTTCCTTGCGATAGCGGGTGTAGCCGACCTTGCGCAGGATGCGGGTGGCGATGCGCGAGGTGAGGTTGGCACGCATTTCGGCCGCCGCATCGGCCATGAACAGCACGCCGGCGGGCACCTGTCGCACCACCTGCGCGCCGGCAGCGGTGAGTTCGGCTTCGAGCAGCGCCTCCAGCCCGCGCGGGCAGGTGGCGAAATGGCTGGCAGGCGGCAGCGCCTCGCGCTCGGGGCGAACGGGATGCGGCGTTCTGGTACGGCGGGATTCGGGTTTCAAAAAGTACTTTCAAAAAATTTTTAAAACGGCTTCAGCACCACCAGCAACACCACAACCAGCAGCACGATCACCGGGATTTCATTGAACCAGCGGAACCAAACATGCGATTTGGTGTTCTGTCTGGCTTCGAATGCACGCAGCAGCTTTTTGCAGACGTGGTGATAGCCCACCAGCCCGGCAACCAGCGCAAGCTTGAGCCATAGCCAGCCCATCGTCGGCAGCCAGTACGCCAGCCACAGCCAGACGCCGGTAATCAGCGTAAGGAGCATGATGGGCGTGACGAACCGATACAATTTGCGCGCCATCAGCAGCAGGCGATCATAGGCGGCCTCGTTGGTCTCCATCGCCAGATTGACGAAGATGCGCGGCAGGTAGAACAGGCCGGCGAACCAGCTGACCACCATCACGATATGAAACGACTTCAGCCACAACATGGATAGACGCGCCTTTGTAAAGAAATGGACACCGAGTCCGCTGACCCTGATTTTACTGGGTTTGATCGCCTGGCTGTGGTTTCGTCCGCCGGCCGAGGTCAGCGATGAAAACCGCGCCGTGCCGCCCTGGCAGGTCACCCTGACCGATGGCCGGACGCTGGGCAGCGATGCGCTCAGGGGCAAGGTCGTGCTGGTGAACTTCTGGGCAACCTGGTGCCCGTATTGCCGCAAGGAGATGCCCGCGATCGAAGCGTTCACGCGGGATTATCGAAACCGCGGCTTCGAGGTCATCGCGATCAGCGTCGACGATCCGCCGGAAAAAATTGCCGCCTGGATGAAGGATCAGGGCCATGCCTTCCAGGCTGCCCCCACCAACGCGTCGGTGGCGACGGCTTTTGGCAGCGTCACGAGCGTGCCGACCTCGTTCATCCTCGATGCCGACGGCCACATCCGCCACAAGATCGCCGGCCAGGTGTATTACGCCCGGCTGGAGAAACTGGTCACACCCCTCTTGAAAGCACCCGCACATGACTGAATTACCCGACAGCCTTGCGGCTTGGGCACAAGCCCGCCTCACCGAACTCGAAACCAAGCTCGCTTTTGCCGAAGACCTGCTCGAGACGCTGAACCAGACCGTGATCCGCCAGCAGGGGCAGATCGATCTGCTGCAGCAGCAACTCCGCCTGCTCCACCAGCAACTTCAGGAGAAGCTGCCCGAGGAGGCACATGCCCCGCGCGACGAGATTCCGCCGCACTACTGATCAGACCGCGATCTTCACCACCACCTTGCGAATGAAACCCGTGCCCACCAGCGGCGCATGGGCATCGTCCGGAAAGAACAGACAGAAGGCCCCGGGCGGCGTCGCGACCCAGCTTGCAGGCGCATCGTTGAAGAACCGGATGTCGCGCGCAGCGTCGTAATCGGTCGCCGGATCCACGCACGCCGCCGCCGGCTTCCAGCCCATTTCATCGACGCCTTCGAGCACCAGCTGGATGTCGATGTAACGGCGATGGCATTCCAACTTCGCTTCCGTCCGCATGCGACCGGTGCAGGCCTCGACGATGGCGAACAACTGTTCGCCCTGAATCGCATGCCTGCCGGGGGCTAGCGTGCCCAGGTCGGGGCTGCGCAGGAATGCGAAGGCACGCACAAACAGCGGATGCAGCTTGAAATAACGGTCAGCCTGGGAAAGCGTGTCGAGAATCATAAGAAGAGAAAACCAGAAGAGGATCGGACGGAGCCGGTGTGCATCATGACCCCGCTCGGGCGTGCGGGCACATCAACCAGCCGCCTTTTCCTTGGCGCGATACATCGCCTCGTCCGCCTCATGCACCAGGGCATCCAGCGTGGGCGTGGCATCGCTGCATGTCGCCACGCCGATGCTGATGTGCAGTCTGATGGGAACCTCGGCGCCGGGCAACATGACATCAATCGCCGCATGCAGGCGATCCAGCAGCGCATCCAGCGGCGGTCCCGCCGGAGTGTCCGGCAACAGCACCACAAACTCGTCGCCGCCCACCCGTGCCAGCAGGTCGGATTCCCGGCAGCACGTACGCAGCGTATTGGCGACATAGACCAGCACGGCATCGCCGGCGGCATGTCCGTAGGTGTCGTTGATGGACTTGAAGTCGTCGATATCGATATTAAGCAGGGTCAGGTAGCAGCCGCTGCGTCGGGCCAGCGCAAACAGGTCCTGTCCACGCAGCTTGAACTGGCGGCGGTTGGCCAGGCCGGTGAGATGGTCGTGCAGCGCCATGCTGCGAATGCGCTGATGGGCCGACAGCGAGTAGGCCATGAGCGCGCCTGCAACGGCAGCGAGCACCCCCAGCAAGACCTGCACCCACAGCCCATATTCATCCGCCGGAGCAAGCGGACATGCCGCCAGTTGCCAGCTCCCGCCCGGGATGACGACCTCCATCAACACCGCATCGGGGTCGTCGAATAGCGCGGCATCTCCCAGGAACACCGCGCCCCGCGCCCCCAGGCCATCCTTGCCGCGCAAGGCATAACGCACGCTGTCGCGCGTGTCGGACCGGATGCCGGCCCGCTCGAAAATGGGAATCGGGTTGATCGCCACCGAGGCCAGTCCCCAGTAATGTGGCGAACCGTCCGGCCGGGTAAAGATGATGGGAATGCGGTTGATGATGCCGACGCCACCTTGCACCAATTCGATCGGTCCTGCCGTCACCGGGCGCTGCTCCCGCA
Source organism: Thiobacillus sp. (assembly GCA_036568085.1). Taxonomy (GTDB): domain Bacteria; phylum Pseudomonadota; class Gammaproteobacteria; order Burkholderiales; family Thiobacillaceae; genus Thiobacillus. Next base: position 1,682 of record DATCTE010000250.1, on the reverse strand, counting down.
TCAGCCGCAGCACCGCGTCGCGCTGGGTGGGGGCCTCGAGGTAACGCAGGCCCAGCGCCTTTTGATTGCCCGCCAGCGGATAGATGTAGCGAATCACGTTGTCGGGCGCCAGCGCTACGCTGCGGATCGCTGGCTGCAGGCGGATCAGCGAAGTCGCGACCTGCGCCAGATCGGCCTGCGAGAAATCGGGCTTGGCGAGCACGAAGGTCGACAAACCGAGGCTCAGCGACAGCGTGGCGTTCAGTTCCGACTCGAGCCGCGACCGCACCGTGGCAGCCTCGGCCTGCAGCACTGCGCGTTCGGCCTGATGGCGCCGTTCCTGATCCAGCCAGACAAAAGTCTGCAGCAGCAGCCAGACTGCGCAGGCCACCAGCACGCCTGCCGCCAACGGCAGTCTGCGCAGACGATCAGGCGGGCTGGCGCGTTCCATGCGAGGGTTCAGCGGCTGATGGGCTTGTAGCGGATGCGCTTGGGCTTCGCGCCCTCCTCGCCCAGGCGTTTCTTCTTGTCGGCCTCGTATTCCTGGTAGTTGCCGGGGAAGAACACCACCTGCGAGTCGCCCTCGAAGGCGAGGATGTGGGTGGCGATGCGGTCGAGGAACCAGCGGTCGTGCGAGATCACCATCACGCAGCCGGCAAATTCCAGCAGCGCGTCTTCCAGCGCGCGCAGGGTCTCCACGTCAAGATCGTTCGACGGTTCGTCGAGCAGCAGCACGTTGCCGCCGGAAATCAGCGTCTTCGCCAAGTGCAGGCGGCCGCGTTCGCCACCGGAGAGGTTGCCGACGAGCTTCTGCTGGTCGGCGCCCTTGAAGTTGAAGCGTCCGAGGTAGGCGCGCGACGGGGTTTCGTAGCGGCCGACCGTGAGGATGTCGCGGCCTTCGGCGATCTCGTCGAACACGGTCTTGTCGGCTGCCAGCGCATCGCGGCTCTGGTCGACGTAGGCGAGCTTCACCGTCTGACCGATCTCGACCTCGCCGCTGTCCGGTTTTTCCAGTCCGGTGATCATCTTGAAAAAGGTCGACTTGCCGGCGCCGTTGGGGCCGATGATGCCGACGATAGCGCCGGGCGGCACGCTGAAGCTGAGGTTGTCGATCAGCAGGCGGTCGCCGAAGGACTTGGTCACGTTGTGAAAGTCAATCACCTTGTCGCCGAGACGCTCGCCGACCGGGATGAAGATTTCCTGCGTCTCGTTGCGCTTCTGGTATTCGGCCGAGTTGAGTTCCTCGAAACGCGCCAGACGCGCCTTCGACTTGGCCTGGCGCGCCTTGGGATTCTGCCGCACCCATTCAAGCTCGTGCTTCATGGTCTTGATCCGCGCAGCTTCCTGCTTGGCCTCGGTCTCCAGGCGCGCTTCCTTCTGCTCGAGCCAGCTGGTGTAGTTGCCCTTCCACGGAATGCCGTGGCCGCGGTCGAGTTCGAGGATCCACTCGGCGGCGTTGTCGAGGAAGTAGCGGTCGTGCGTGACCGCTACCACGGTGCCGGGGTAGCGCACCAGGAACTGCTCCAGCCAGTCGACCGACTCGGCGTCGAGGTGGTTGGTCGGCTCGTCCAACAGCAGCATGTCGGGATTCGACAGCAACAGCTGGCACAGCGCGACACGGCGCTTCTCGCCGCCGGACAGGTTGCCGATCACCGCGTCCCACGGCGGCAATCTCAAGGCATCGGCGGCGATTTCCATCTGCG
>DATCTE010000249.1:0-2579 GCA_036568085.1 Thiobacillus sp. | reverse complement strand
GACTTGGCGGCAGCGACGGCGGCGGGATCCAGTTCGAAGCGCAGGAAGTGCACCGCCGAGGTCTTTTCCTCGTTCTCGCGCTCCAGATCCTCGTCGGCGATGGCGAACACTTTCGGCTGGTCGGCCACCTGCACCCACACGCGATCCTCGATGCCCTTCAGCTTCGCCAGCGCGACCTTGCGCTCGTCCGGGTCGGAATACTGGATCATCATGGTGGCCTTCCAGTTGGTACCGTCCGGAACCAGCGGGTTGTAGGCGTCGAGCTCGTCCTGGATCCCGGCTTCCTCGAAGGTACGCTCGGCGCGCAGCATCTCCTGGATCTGGTAACGCATGGTCTTCTCGTCCTCGAAAATCAGCGTGACGTGGCCGCCCAGCTCGACCATGCGGTTTTTCTTGTGCGCGATGACTTCGGCACGCATCGCGGGGCGCGCCTTGGCATAGCCCTCCAGGGTCATCAGGCTGTCACGGGTAATCTGCGGCATGGTTTTCTCCTTGCTGATCATTCATTCCAGGCCATAGGCAATGCGCAGCAGCGTGATCGGGTGCTGCTTCTGCGCGGAGGACTCGCCCATGCCCTGCAGGATGTGACGCGCGGCAATCGCGCAGTCGGAACTCACGTAATCGGGTTGCGGCTCGGCCATCTGGCGGAACACCGGCTTGCCGATCTTCATCGACTTGTCGAAATATTCGGTCTTTACGCCCCAGGTGCCGTCGTGGCCGGAGCAGCGCTCGACCATCGAGACGGTGGCGCCAGCCAGCTGCAACGCGTCGCGCGTCTTGTTGCCAATGTTCTGCACCCGCTGGTGGCACGGCACGTGATAGGCCACCTTGCCGAGCGGTTCCTTGAAATCCGTTTTCAGCAGGCCGTCGACGTTGCGCGCCATCAGGTATTCGAACGGGTCCCACATTGCCTCCTTCACCGCCTGCACGTCGGCGTCGTGCGGAAACATCAGCGGCAGTTCCTGCTTGTACATCAGGGTGCACGAGGGCACGGCGGTCAGGATCGCATAGCCCTCGCGGGCAAGCTTCGCCAGATGCGGGATATTGGTTTCCTTGAGCTTTTCGACGGCCTCGAGATCGCCCAGTTCCAGCTTGGGCATGCCGCAGCAGGCTTCCTTTTCCACCAGCACGGCGGGGATTTCGTTATGCGCCAGAAGCTTCAGGAGGTCGTGGCCGATGCCGGGCTCGTTGTAGTTGACGTAGCAGGTCGCATAGATCGCCACTTTGCCGGGCGTCTTCGCGCCGGCCTTCACCGCGAAATCGCTGCGCGGCTTCGCGGTGGAACGGAATTTCGCGCTGTCGTACTCGGGCAGCTGACGGTCCGGATGAATGTGCAGCACGCTGTCGACCAGCTTGCGGATCGGCTTGTTCTTCAGGCTGGCGTTGACCGCCTGCACCACCACCGGAATCGAGGCAAGCTTGCCCATCGCGTCGGTACTGGACAGCAGTTTGTCGCGGAACGTGGTGCCGCCCTTCCGGAATTTGATGGCCTTGGCGCGCAGCATGGTGTGCGGGAAATCGAGGTTCCACGGATGCGGTGGCACATAGGGGCATTTCGTCATGTAGCAGAGGTCGCACAGGTAGCACTCGTCGACCACCTTCCAGTAGTCGGCCTTGGCGACGCCATCCACTTCCATCGACTCGGAGCCGTCCACCAGGTCGAACAGGGTGGGAAACGCGGTGCACAGCGACACGCAGCGGCGGCAGCCGTGGCAGATGTCGAAAATGCGCTCAAGTTCGTGGTTGAGCTTGTCCTCGTTGTAGAAATCCGGATTTTTCCAGTCGAGCGGATGGCGGGTCGGGGCTTCGAGGTTGCCTTCGCGTGTGCTCATGCGAACTCCAGTTTAGACTTGGTATAAATTGAACTATAGATTCAAAAAAAAGCGGGCCGAACCCGACCCGCTTTTGGCTCGGGCAGAATTACGCGCCCAGGCTGTCCAGGGTCTTCTGGAACTTGTTGGCGTGCGAACGCTCGGCCTTGGCCAGGGTTTCGAACCAGTCGGCGATTTCGTCGAAGCCTTCCGCACGTGCATCCTTGGCCATGCCGGGATACATGTCGGTGTATTCGTGGGTTTCACCGGCAATCGCGGTCTTCAGGTTGTCGGCGGTGGGGCCGAAAGCCATGCCGGTGGCAGGGTCGCCGCACTTTTCCAGGTACTCGAGGTGGCCGTGTGCATGGCCGGTTTCGCCTTCGGCAGTGGAGCGGAACACGGCGGCAACGTCGTTGTAGCCTTCCACGTCAGCTTTCGCTGCGAAGTAGAGGTAGCGGCGGTTGGCCTGCGATTCGCCCGCGAAGGCGGCTTTCAGATGGTCTTCGGTTTTCGAACCTTTGAGTTGCATAACCTGATCTCCTTTGTTTACATAGACATGCTTTGCAGCATTGAAATTTCCACCCAGTCTGATTTGCCCGACCCATTAGGTATAGCAGGCCGGCCAGTGGATGAAATTACGGTTTTTAGACTAAGTCTAATACCTGAACGAAGATTAAACCCGTCGCGATGACGCTGTCAACCTCGTATACACTCTTTGTCTGACGGAGAAGACCATGAGCTTTGATAAAACCAAAACCGACGCCGAAT
>DATCTE010000248.1:0-2817 GCA_036568085.1 Thiobacillus sp. | reverse complement strand
CACTGATGGACGCACGCATCGCCCATGCCAAGGCAGAGTTCTCGTCGCTGGTGCAGGAAAAGGTCGAATACTTCAAGCACGAAGTCGACAGTTTTTTCATCGAGCGGCAGCGCGACCTCGCCCGCGAACGTCGGCGGCTGTTCATCAACGTCGCCATCGCGATCCTGGCGTCGTTGTCGCTGGGATTCGTGTCCTGGCTGTATCACCAGTATCTCGGCGGTGGACTGGACGTGTTCGCCATCTTCCGCATCGTGTTTGCCTCGCTGGCCGGCGGCTACGCAGCCTACCTCGCGGTCAAATTGTTGCGGCGCTGGCTGTCGATGTCGGAGCACAAGAAGGACACGCTATTCCTGGTCAGCCGCTACTGGGGCGTGCTGCGCCCGGAAAGCATTTTCGGCACGCTGATTCTGGTCTGCCTGATGGCGGTTCTGGTGGGGTTTCTGCTGTTTCCGGACCAGATCGCGCACTTCACCGGCGGGGAAAAATGGCTCAAGGCCTTGCGCGAGGCCTACCCGATGTTCCGCAGGTAGTTACACCGCTTCGAGCGTCGCCAGGTCCCAACGCGGCTTGACTGCAAACGTCAGATCCCCACCCTGCGCGTGAGCCAGTCGCTGCGCACCGGCGTAGGCGATCATCGCGCCGTTGTCGGTGCAGAACTCCAGCCGTGGATAGAACACGCTGATGCCGCGCGCCGCGGCCTCGCGGGTGAGCCGCTCGCGCAGGCGCGCGTTGGCCCCCACCCCGCCGGCAACCACCAGCCGCGTGGCGCCGCTGTGCGCGCAGGCCGCCAGGCTCTTGCTCACCAGCACCTCCACTGCCGCTGCCTGAAACGCCGCTGCGATATGCGCCGCCTCGCCCAGCCCCACCTTGCGCACCAGCGTCAGCACCGCGGTCTTCAAGCCGCTGAAGCTGAAATCGAAATCGCCCGAATTGAGCATCGGGCGCGGCAAAGTGAAGCGGCTGGCGTCGCCCGTGGCCGCCAGCTTCGACAGCGCCGGCCCGCCCGGATAGCCCAGGCCCAGCAATTGTGCGGTCTTGTCGAAGGCCTCACCGGCGGCGTCGTCGAGCGTCTCGCCCAGCAGCGTGTAGCGGCCAACGCCCGACACCAGCATCAACTGCGTGTGCCCGCCCGACACCAGCAATGCGACGAAGGGGAATTCCGGCGGCGTATCGGAAATCAGCGGCGACAGCATGTGGCCTTCCAGATGGTGCACGCCGACCGCCGGGATATTCAGCGCAAACGCCAGCGCACGCGCCATGCCGGCCCCCACCAGCAAGGCGCCGGCGAGCCCCGGCCCCTGCGTATAGGCAATCCCGTCGATGTCGACCAGCGTGCGCCCGCTCTCGGCCAGCACCTGGCGCGTCAAGGGCAGCACCCGCCGGATATGGTCGCGCGACGCCAGCTCGGGCACCACGCCGCCATAGTCGTTATGCATGGCAATCTGCGAATACAGGGCATGCGCCAGCAGGCCGTGCACGCTGTCATACAGCGCGACACCGGTTTCGTCGCAGGAGGATTCGACACCAAGCACCAGCACGGAGGATAAACAGGGGGGACTGGAAAAAAGCTTTAGGGCTTGTTATTATTCTCGTTTTTCCCGTTCTCCGGAAGCCACCCTCATATGCCTCACGTCAAAGTCAAAGAAAACGAGCCGTTTGATGTCGCCCTGCGCCGCTTCAAGCGTTCCATCGAAAAAGTCGGCCTGTTGACCGAACTGCGCGCCCGCGAGTTCTACGAGAAGCCCACCGCCGAGCGCAAGCGCAAGCTCGCTGCTGCGGTCAAGCGCCAGAGCAAGCGCCTGCGCGGCCAGCAACTCCCCCCCAAGATGTATTGATTTCGCACTGACGCGGAATCTTCCCACGCATGTCGCTCAAGGCACGCATCACTGACGACATGAAAACCGCCATGCGCGCCAAGGAGACGGCGCGCCTCGGCACGATTCGTTTGCTGCTCGCTGCGATCAAGCAGAAAGAAGTCGACGAGCGCATCGAACTGGACGACGCGGCAATCAGCAACATCGTCGAAAAACTCATCAAGCAGCGCAAGGATTCAATCAGCCAGTTCCAGGCTGCCGGGCGTGACGACCTGGTGGCCGCCGAACAGGCCGAACTCGCCGTGTTGCAGGCTTACCTGCCCGAGCAGCTCTCCGCCGCCGAGGTCGAAGCCGCGGTTGTCGCGGCCATTGCCGAATCCGGCGCGTCCAGCGCCAAGGATATGGGCAAGGTCATGGGCCTGCTGAAACCCCGCCTCGCCGGCCGTGCCGACATGGGGCAGGTCTCCGCGCTGATCAAGGCCCGCCTCGCGGGCTAACCCAACCCGGCGCGGTGCGCCCGGGTTTATCATGCGGTCATCATGATCCCGCGCGATTTCATCGACACCCTGCTCGCCCGCGTCGACATCGTCGACGTCATCGACCGGCGTGTACCGCTGAAGAAAGCCGGACAGAACTACCAGGCCTGCTGCCCCTTCCACAGCGAAAAAACCCCCTCCTTCACCGTCAGCCCGACCAAGCAGTTCTATCACTGCTTCGGCTGCGGCGCGCACGGGACCGCGCTCGGTTTCCTGATGGAATACGAGCACATGAGCTTTCCCGATGCAGTGGCGGCGCTGGCCCAGGACGTCGGCCTGCCGGTTCCCGAGTCCGGCGAACCCGACCGCCCCAAACCGCCGCCCGCGCTGTGGGATGCCCTGGAACAGGCTGCGCAGTTCTACAAGAAGCAGCTCAAACAGACGCCGCGCGCGATCGATTACCTGAAGCGGCGTGGACTGACCGGGGCCATCGCCGCCCGCTACGGCATCGGCTACGCCCCGGACGG
>DATCTE010000247.1:0-16675 GCA_036568085.1 Thiobacillus sp. | reverse complement strand
GGATCACGCCGAGCACACTGCCCTTGTAGGGGACGCGGCCTTCGATGCCTTCCGGCACCAGTTTTTCGGCGCTCTTCTCGTTGTCCTGGAAGTAGCGGTCGGAGGAACCCTGCTGCATGGCGCCCAGCGAACCCATACCGCGATAGGATTTGTAGGAGCGGCCCTGGAACAGTTCGACTTCACCCGGCGCTTCCTCGGTGCCGGCCAGCAGACCGCCGAGCATCACGCAGTTTGCGCCGGCGGCGAGCGCCTTGGCGATGTCGCCCGAATAGCGGATGCCGCCGTCGGCGATCACGCCCACGCCGCTGCCTGCCAGTGCGTCGGCCACATTGGCCACCGCGGAAATCTGCGGCACGCCGACGCCCGCGACCATACGCGTGGTGCAGATCGAGCCGGGACCAATGCCGACCTTGACCGCGTCGGCACCATGCTCGACCAGCGCAGCCGCGGCCGATGCAGTGGCGATGTTGCCGCCGATGACCTGTACCTCGGGGAAGTTCTGTTTCACCCACCGGACACGGTCGAGCACGCCCTTGGAATGGCCGTGCGCGGTATCGACGACGACGACGTCGACCCCGGCTTCCACCAGCGCCGCGATGCGCTCTTCGGTGCCTTCACCGGTGCCGACCGCCGCGCCGACGCGCAGGCGGCCCATCGCGTCCTTGCACGCCATCGGATGCTCGCTCGACTTCTGGATGTCCTTGACGGTGATCAGGCCGCGCAGTTCGAAGGCATCGTTCACCACCAGCACGCGCTCCAGACGGTGCTTGTGCAGGAGCGCCATTGCCTCATCGCGATTGGCGCCTTCCTTCACCGTCACCAGACGCTCTTTCGGTGTCATGATGTTGGCAATCGGCTGATCCAGTTGGGTTTCAAAGCGCAGGTCGCGGTTGGTGACGATGCCGACCACCTTGCCCCCCTCGATCACCGGCAGGCCGGAAATGCGCTTGGCACGTGTGATTTCGAGCACCTGGCGCACCGTCATCTGCGGCGCGACGGTGATGGGATCCTTGACCACGCCCGACTCGAAGCGCTTGACCGCCGCCACCTGGGCCGCCTGCATCTCGGCGTTCATGTTCTTGTGGATGATGCCGATGCCGCCTTCCTGCGCCAATGCAATGGCCAGGCGTGCCTCGGTCACCGTGTCCATGGCGGCCGACAACAGGGGCAGATTCAGGGTGATCGTGCGGGTCAACTGCGTGGACAGGCTGACTTCGCGGGGGAGAATGGCGGAATGGGCGGGAACGAGCAGAACGTCGTCGAACGTCAGCGCTTTTTGCAGAACACGCATGGGCTTTCCTTAACGCAAAGCGGAATTATACGCGTGCGCCGCACCCCACACAAACGGCCAGTGTCCGCCCCCTGTTTGGTTGTAATCTACTAAGGCTCATTGCACCCTAGGCGGTTGACTCGTGCGTGTGATGCAGCTAACTTTGCGTCAGCATCCCACCTGCTAGGGCAAATGGTTCGACCGCCCGACCCTGAACGCCATACAACTCGAGGAGATAAAACAATGTCCAAAGCTTTGCTTGTACTGACTTCCGTAGCCCTGCTGGGTCTGTCTGGCTGTGCCGATATGAATGCCCAGCCGTCGAGCAGCCAGTCCGCGCCGGCCAAAGCCACGATCAGCGCCGAAGCCCAGGCCGCGCTCTCCACCGCGCAGGCCGACGTCAAGGCTGCCAAGGCCAAGAACGCCTTGTGGACCACTGCAGATAACGCACTCAAGGCCGCAGAAGCCGCCGCGGCGAAAGGCGACAGCGCAGTCGTACTGAAGGATGCCAAGTTTGCCAGTAGCCAGGCCCAGAAAGGCCTGGCTCAACTCAACGAACCCTTGCTCAAAGTCGGAGACTGATTTGTCGCGACTCGACAGCCAAGCCTTCCGGATTCACGCCGGAAGGCTTTTGTTTCTTTGCGCCCTGGCGATGATCCCTCACGCGCATGCCGATCTCTACAAATGGACAGACGGCCAAGGCAAGGTCCATTACTCCGACCAGCCGCCGGCGGTGAAGGCCCAGGTCATCAAAAACAGCGCGGCGGGACAGGCAGACATCACATCACAGGCCACACAGTCGCTTGACGCCAAGGACCAGGCCTACCAGAAGCGCCGCAAGGAAGCCGACGAAGCACGCGCCAAGGCCGAAAAAGAGGCCGAACAGGCTCGCATGCAACGCGAAAACTGCGCCAAGGCGCGCAACAACCTCAGCACCCTGCAAAACACCCCGCGCGTCTACACCACGGATGCCGCCGGACAACGCACTTACATGGACGATGACGCGCGCGCCCGCGCGCTGGCCAGCAGCCAGAAGGCCGTGTCAGACTTCTGCAAATAAATCGGGGAAATCGACCAGCCTGGGCGGTTTTACGCCGTCTCGGGCGTGTCTGATTCCGGCGCTTTCCCGGTGGCGGCGTCGCCCCCGCCCTTCTTGGTGACCTTGCCTTCTTCCGCGCGCTTGCGGCGTACTTCCTTGGGGTCGGCAATCAGCGGGCGATAGATTTCCACCCGGTCCTTGTCGCGCACTTTTTCATCCAGCTTGACCAGCTTGCTGAAAATCCCGACCTTGTTTTTGGCCAGGTCGATCTCAGGAAAGGCGTCCAGCACGCCAGACTGGCGTATCGCCTCTTCCACCGTCGCGCCTTCGGCAAGCCGGACCCGCAGCAGGGGCTGCTGTTCGGGCAAGGCGTAAATCACCTCGACGTTGATCGTGGCGGTACTCATACGGCATACACCTCGTCGGCGCGACGCACGAAGGCATCGACAAAAGTATTGGTGATATGGCTGAAAACCGGCGCCAAGACGGTTTCCAGCACGCGGCTGGAAAACTCATAGTGCAGGCGAAACTCCACCTTGCAGGCATCGTCTCCCAGCGGGAGAAACGACCAGTCGCCCTCGAGTTCGGAAAACGGGCCGTCCTGCAGCCTGATCCGCATCGTGCGTGGATGCGTCTTGGTGTTTTCGGTGGTGAAGCTCTGGCGGATGCCCAGGTAGGCGATATGGATCGTCGCCACCGTGCGATGTTCGTCCCGCAATTTCAGCTCGGTGCCGCCGCACCAGGGCAGGAATTCCGGGTAGTCCTCGACCCGATCCACCAGTTCGAACATGCGTTCGGGGGGATGTGCGACCAGCACACTTTTTTCCACACGCGCCATGAGACACTGAAGCCTTGTAAAATCGAGAATTGTACGCAAGCCCGTCCGCCATGAGCATCGCCGACAACAAAAAAGCCTTTCACGATTATTTCATCGAGGAAAAATTCGAGGCCGGCCTCGTACTCGAAGGCTGGGAAGTAAAAGCCATCCGCGCCGCTCGCGTGCAGTTGAAGGAAGCCTACGTCGTCGTCAAGAACGGCGCGGTTTATCTGATCGGCTGCCACATCAGCCCGCTGCCCACCGCTTCCACCCATATCCATCCCGACCCCACGCGCTCGCGCAAGCTCCTGCTGCATGCTGCGGAAATCAACAAGCTGATCGGCAAGACCGAACGCGCCGGCTTCACGCTGGTGCCGCTCGACATGCATTATTCGAAAGGCCGCATCAAGCTGGAAATCGGGCTGGCCAAAGGCAAGAAGCAGCACGACAAGCGTGCCGCGGAAAAAGAGCGCGAATGGCAGCGCGAAAAGCAGCGCCTCATTCGCGTCAGCTAACGCCGACGTGTGACAAAAAGCCGACCAACGGATGAAATAATCCGCTTATCGGTCGGGTTTCCCTTGTGCGGATGTCGAAATCTTGACTAGAATTGTCAATATATCGACAAGCGAGGACAAGCCTGATGTCTGCCCTGCCCGTTTATGAAGTTGAGTTCATCCCGCTGGAACGTCGTCTGGGTGACCGCCGCGTTGCCCCGCGCGGTGCTGCGTTGCCCCCCGAGATCACGGCTGACCGCCGCAAGGTCGTGAGCCGGCGCGCGGAAGACCGCAAATCCGCGACCCTGAAGGCCGTATAGGCGTCGGCTGACGCAGGCGCATCGCGCGCCTGGTCGCTGTATATCCCGGCTGCAGTGCGGCAAGCCTGCAGTTCGTCTGAATATTCTCTGCCATCCACCCCCGCTAAGTCCGAACCTTGCAGGCATGGTTTTGCCGCCGCGATCTCGGCTGTGTGACAATGGCAGCAAGCTGATCGTATCCTTCGCGCGCCTCCCTGAAAGTTGAGCCCAGTTTGCCTGCCACCGTAGCCGATCTCGCGGCCTTCGATGAGATCATCGACGTCCGTTCCCCCGGCGAATTTGCCGAAGACCACATTCCCGGCGCCATCAACCTGCCGGTGCTGGACGACGCCGAGCGCGAGCGCGTAGGCACCTTGTACAAGCAGGTGTCGTCGTTCGAAGCGAAAAAGGTCGGTGCGGCACTGGTGTCGCGCAACATCGCGCAGCATCTGGATGCCTGGTTTGCCGACAAGCCGAAGTCCTACCATCCTCTGGTGTATTGCTGGCGCGGTGGCAGCCGCAGCGGCTCGCTAACGCATGTCCTGCAGAAAATCGGCTTCGGGGCGGTGCAACTCGAAGGCGGCTACAAGGCTTATCGCCGGCATGTGGTGGCCGAACTCGCCCGCCTGCCGGCGCTGTTCAGTTATCGCGTAGTGAGCGGGCCCACGGGAAGCGGCAAGAGCCGCCTGCTGCAAGCCCTGGCTGACGAAGGGGCGCAGGTGCTCGACCTCGAAGCGCTGGCCGCACACCGGGGCTCGCTGCTCGGTGCACTGCCGGGCCAGGCGCAGCCGTCACAGAAAAGCTTCGAGAGCGCGGTCTGGTTCGCGCTGAGCCGCTTCGACCCGGCACAGCCTGTGTTCGTCGAATCGGAAAGCAAGAAGATCGGCGCACTGCGGGTGCCCGATGCGCTGATCACGGCCATGCGCGCCAGCGCCTGCCTGCGACTGGAAGTCCCGCTGGCGGCACGGGTGCGGCTGCTGACCGAAGACTACGTGCACTTTCTGCACGACCCCGAGACGATCAACCGCCAACTCGGCTATCTCACCGCGCTGCGCGGCAGCGAGACCATCGCGGCGTGGCAGTCGCTGGCCAACGAGCGGGCATGGCCCGAACTGGTGGCCGCCCTGCTCGACCAGCATTACGACCCGACCTACCTCAGATCGCTGGCGAAAAATTACGCAGCCTCGCCCTCCGACCAGACCTTCCACACCGACGACTTGTCGGTCAGCGGACTACAGAAGCTGGCACGCACGATTCTGGCCGCAGCCTAGAGCAGTCTGCCCAGAACGAAGCCGATCACGATTCCAATGATGAGCGCGATGGTCAGCCCGCGATAGGTCAGGACATCCTTCGAATAGCCGCGCCGGATGGCGACGTAGGACACCAAGTAGCCGACTGCGTTGAGCAGCCAGATGAAGCCGATCGACAGCACCTTGACAATGATGGGGCCGATGATCGGCACCAGCGCAATAATCCCAACCAGCCAGGCAAAGGCGTTGGTGATCAGGCCCACCACCACCACGCTGACTGCGATCACGCCACGGTCTACGTTGAAATGCAGCCCCAGCCAGACCAGCCCGCCGATCGCGCACCACAACGGCAGCATCACCTTCCAGTTGCGCCACCACGGAGTCCGCGCTGGCGTTTGAACTGCTTCATCGAGCGGTTCAGGCATACCCCAGTTTCCAGACGACCAACGAGCGCTTAGCCACGCGCCACCTCGATCACGTTCTGCACATGTTGCAGGCGGGCCAGCAACCGGGACAGTTGCTGCAGCTCCCTGACCCGCACGGTAAGTTGCATATAGGCATATTCTCCGCGGCTGTCGGTATTCACGCGCAGCACGTCGAGTTTGTCCTTGGCGATGACGTCGGACACGTCACGCAGCAGACCTTGCCGGTCGAAAGCCTTGAGGCGGATATCCACCTCGAACGCAGCATTCGCGTCGAGCACCCATTCGGCCGGCATCACCCGCGCCGGATTGGCGCGCTTGAGCGAGGCGCAGTCGGCTCGGTGCACCGTCAGTCCGCGCCCCACCGTGGTATAGGCGACGATGGTATCCGGCGGCTGCGGCTTGCAGCAGCGGGCCAGCGTCAACGGCACGTCGCCCAAGCCCGGAATGGTGACGGGATTGCCCGATTTGGCCCGTGCCCGCGGTTTGGCGGTGGGGATCAGCGCGGGCGGAGGCTTTCCCGGTTCCTGCAGGGCGTTGACCAGATCGCGCTGACCGACGTCGCCACGCCCGAGCGCGGCAAGAAACTCGTCCACCTTGCCGAACTTGAGCCGCTGCGCCAGCTTTTCCTGGTTCGTATCGCCCACGCCCAGACGCTTGAGCTCCTTCTCCAGCAGGCTGCGTCCCAGGCTCACCTGTTCGCCGACATCGCGCTGACGGAACCACGCACGCACCTTGGAACGTGCGCGGTGCGTCGCCAGGTAGCCGAGCGCCGGGTTGAGCCAGTCGCGGCTCGGTGCGCCTTCCTTGACGGTGACGATCTCGACGCGCTGGCCGTTGTCGAGCACGGTGTTGAGCGGCACCATCGCACCGTTGACCTTGGCCCCGCGGCAGCGGTGTCCCAAGTCGGTGTGCAATGCGTAGGCGAAATCCACCGGCGTCGCGCCGCGGTCGAGCGCCACCACCCGACCTTGCGGCGTCAGCACGTAGACCTGGTCATGGAACAGTTCGGTCTTGAACTGCTCGGTAAATTCGCTGCTGTCGGCGACGTCGTCCTTCCATTCCAGGATGCGTCGCAGCCACGCGATCTTTTCCTCGTACTGCGCGTCCTGCCTGCCGCCTTCCTTGTAGCGCCAGTGCGCGGCCACGCCGAGCTCGGCGTGGCGATGCATGTCGAAGGTGCGGATCTGCACTTCCAGCGCGCGATCTTCCGGTCCGATCACCGCGGTGTGCAGCGAGCGATAATCGTTGCTCTTGGGCTGCGAGATGTAGTCGTCGAACTCGCCCGGGATCGGCTGCCACAGGTTGTGGACCAGCCCCAATACCGTGTAGCAGTCGATCTCGTGCTTCACCAGCACGCGCACCGCGCGGATGTCGTACAGCTGCTCGAAGCTCAGCCGCTTGCGCCGCATCTTGTTGACGATGCTGGCGATATGCTTGGGACGCCCGCTGACTTCGGCTTCGATGCCATGCAGTGCGAGTTCGGCCTGCAGGCGTTCGATGATGCCCTTGATATAGGCCTCGCGGTCAGCGCGCTTCTCGTCGAGCTGTGCGGCGATGCTCTTGTAGGTCTCGGGCTCCAGATAGCGGAACGCCCAGTCTTCCATTTCCCACTTGATCTGCCACACGCCGAGCCGGTTGGCCAGTGGGGCGAACAGTTCGCGCGCCTGCTGGCCGAGCGCCTCGCGCGTGGCGGCATCCTGGTTGGCCGCGCAGCGCAAAGCATGGGTCCGCTCCGCCAGCTTGACCAGCACCACACGGATGTCCTCCACCATCGCCAGCACCATCTGCCGCAAGGCTTCGAGCTGGGCGTGCGGATCGACGCGTTTGTCGGTGGCGCTGGTGGCCAGGGTCTCGATGCGTGCCATCGCCGCCACGCCGCGGGCCAGTCGCGCTGCGATGCCGAAGGTGGCGTCGAAATCGGGCGTGTCGCCCAGACAGGCATGCAGCAAGCTTGCGGCCACGGCATCTGCCCCGACCCGCAACTCGGCCGCGATCAAAGCCGTCCCGACACTATGCGCAAACGCCGGGGTGCTGCCAAGCTGCCCGTGTGCATACGCCAGCGCGCGCCAGGGCAGATCGTTTTCCGCCACCGGCAGCACGCGCGCCAGCGCCTGCCGCGCCGTTTCCAGATCGGTGGCTTCAAAGCAGCGGGGGCGGACGGTGTCATTCATCGAGCGAAGCGGCATGCCAGTAATGGCGGTGGAATGGCTGATATTCTGAGGCCACCACCCCGGCTTCGCCAAACTCCAGCTGGATGAGGCCTCCTGCGTCGCTGCGCAGGATGTGCGCATCCAGCCCGCGAAACCGCGCCACCACCTGCGGGTTGGGATGGCCGAAGCGGTTGCGGTAGCCTACGGTGAAGACGCCATAGCGCGGATGCACCCGCTCGACAAATTCGACCAGCGACGAGGTACGGCTGCCGTGATGTCCGGCCACCAGCGCCGTGGCCGACACGTCCGCGCCGGACTCCAGCAACTCGAGTTCCCCGCGCCGCTCCGCATCCCCCGTGATCAGCAGGCTTTGCCCGCCCTGCGTGACTTTCAGAACGCAGCTGTAATCGTTGTCGCGGCGGCCGGATTCGGCGTAGGCCGTGGCAGGGGGATTGAGGATCTCGAAACGTACGCCGTCCCACTGCCACCGTTGCCCCCGGTAACAGTGGCGCGGCGAAGGCGCCGCCTGCAGGAGCGGGCTCGTCGCAGGCAGACCATGCAGTAGCCAGCCGGTCGGGATGTCGCGCAGTACCGAACGCAGACCGCCGCTGTGATCGCTGTCGTCGTGCGAGACGATCACGCCGGACAACTCGCCGACCGCGGCTGCGCGCAAATAGGGCACGACGATGCGTTCGCCCGCGTCGCTATCGGCAAATGCCGGGCCGGTATCGTAGAGCAGGGCATGATTCGCGGTGCGGATCAGGACGGCAGTCCCCTGGCCGACGTCAATCACGTCGGCCAGAAAGGTATCGGGCGCAACGCTCGCCTGGGGCGGAAACAGCAGCGGCAGCCACAGCAGCCCCCCCATCGCCCGCAGCGGAAACCCGCGAGGCAACAGGAGCCACAGGCTGCCTGCAATGGCCAGCAGCAACGCACCCGCCTCCGGTGCGGGCCACGCCGCCACCGCCCATGGCAATGTGCTGGCCCACACAAGGCCCTGTCCCAGCCAGGCCATCAGCCACGCAGCCGCATGCCACAGCGGCGGCACGAGTACACCCAGCAAGGCCAGCGGCGTCACCAGCCAGCTGACGACCGGGATGGCGATGGCATTGGCGAGCGGCGAAACAAGCGACACCTGCTGAAACAGCAGCAACAGGGCCGGCGCCAGCGCCAACGTGACTGCCCCCTGCACCGTCACCCAGGCACGCAGCTTGTCCGCTTGCCCCACACGCCCGAAGGTCGCCCATAGGATGGCCGCCATGGCGCCGAACGACAGCCAGAACCCGGCCGACAGGACCGCCCACGGGTCGATCAGCAACACGGCGAACAAGGCCCACGTCAGCGCCGAATACGGCCGCGGCTCGCGCCGCCCCCAGAATGCCAGCGCCAGCACCCCGAGCATGAACAGGGTGCGTTGCGCCGGCACCTGAAACCCGGCAAGCAGGGCATAGGCGCCTGCCGCCAGCACTGCGGCCAGCAATCCGGCCTGCCGGGCCGGCAGACGCTCAGCCGCGCTCGGCCAGCGCCGCCAGCCGAATGCCACGCCCCATCCCGCCAGCGCGGCAATCATGGTGACATGCAGCCCCGAGATCGATAGAAGATGATTCACACCTGTCCGGGTGAAGGCTCGCCACTGGTCGCTCGGAATGCTGCGCTGATCGCCGATCACCAGTGCCGCGATGACGCCGGCATAAGGCGCCTCGCCCAGGGTGGCGGCGATCCGTTCGCGGACGGCGGCGCGGATGGCGGCAACCCGCGCCGCGAAGGTCTCCGCGCGAGCGTCCAGACGCCGCGGGTGAGGCTGCTCACGCACGTAACCCGAGGCGGCAATGTCACGCTCGAGCATCCATCCCTCAAGGTCGAAGCCATGCGGATTGTGCGTGCCGTAGGGTCGTTTCAGCCGCACCGTGAACTGCCAGCGCTCGCCCGCCTTTACGGTCGGCATGCGCGCTCCGTGGCGAGGCCAGTAACGCGCAAGCTGAATGCGATGCAGGCCGGGGCCTTTGGGCGTGAGGGTGTGCTCGACATCCAGCACGAAGCGCTCGCCGCGCGCGTCGGCCTGCGGCAAATCGCTCACCACGCCGACCACGGTGAGGTCGACACCCTGCCAGTGATCGGGCAGTCGATCGGCCAGCCGCAGGTCGGCCCGCCACGCCGCCCAGGCAAATCCGAGTGCAACGCCCAGCAACACCACCGCCAGACGACGCAGCGTTTCAGACACGGTATGGTTGGAGCGCGGCCACCACAGCACTGCCGAAAGCAGCGGCAAGATCCACAACCAGCGGGCAGAAGGCAGCGTGGCCTGCTGTTGCAGCAGCCATACGCCGAAACAGAACGCGATGAGTGTGATCCGCATCGCGTCGAATGCTCAGAGCGGTTGCAGCATCCCGTCCACCAGCCTGATCTGTCGGTCCATGCGCGCGGCCAGTTCGACGTCGTGGGTCACGACGATCAGGCTGGTCTCGTGTTTGCGGTTGAGTTCGCGCATGAGGTCGAACACGGCATAGGCGGTATGACGGTCGAGATTGCCGGTTGGCTCGTCGGCCAGAATGCAGGCCGGCCGCGTGACCAGTGCACGCGCAATGGCGACGCGCTGACGCTCGCCGCCGGACAGTTCGCCGGGACGGTGGGTGAGGCGATGGCCGAGGCCCACTTCGTTCAGCACTTCGGTCGCGCGTGCCATGGCCTGGTCATGATCCAGGCGGCGGATGGTCAGCGGCATGGCCGCGTTTTCCAGTGCGGAAAATTCCGGCAACAGGTGATGAAACTGGTAGACGAAGCCCAGCGCGGTATTGCGCAGTTCGCAGCGCGCCGCTTCAGAAATGGCGAACGGATTCTGCCCCAGCAGTTCGACCTCGCCGCGCGTCGGCGTATCGAGTCCACCCAGCAGATGCAGCAGGGTGCTCTTGCCCGATCCCGACACGCCGACGATGGCGACCGACTCCCCGGCGCGAACCTCGAGATCGACGCTGCCCAGAACCGGCACGTCGGCTTTCCCCTGGCGGAAGGTTTTGCCCAGTCCGGTACAACGCAGCACGATCTCACTCATAGCGCAGCGCCTCCGCCGGGTTGATGCGCGAGGCGCGCCAGCTCGGGTACAGCGTCGCGGCCAGGCTGATGAACAGCGACACCCCGGCGATGATGCCGACGTCGCTCCACACCAGTTTGGACGGCAGCTGGTTGATGTAATACACGTCGGCCGGGAACAGGTCCATGCCGACCAGATGTTCGATGAAAGGCACGACGGTCTCGACGTTGAGCGCGAGCAGCACGCCGCTCGCCACCCCCAGCAGCGTGCCGAACACGCCGATGAACGCCCCCTGCACGATGAAGATGGTCATGATCGACGAAGGCTTGGCCCCCAGCGTGCGCAGGATGGCGATGTCGGACTGCTTGTCGGTCACCGCCATCACCAGGGTGGAGACGATGTTGAACGCGGCCACCGCGACGATCAGCAGCAGGATCAGGAACATCATGCGTTTCTCGATCGATACGGCGCGAAAGAAGTTGGCGTGACTTTGCGTCCAGTCGGTGAGATAGTAATGGCCGGTGAGACTCTTCGCCAGTTCGCGCGTCACGAACGGTGCGCGAAACATGTCATCGAGTTTCAGCCGCACGCCCGTCACGTCGTCGCCCAGCCGCAGCAGCTTTTGCGCGTCCTGCAGCTGGATCAGTGCGAGTCCGGAGTCGTATTCGAACATGCCGGCCTGGAAGATGCCGGTGACGGTGAACTGCTTGACGCGCGGCATCACCCCCGCCGGCGTGATGTTGCCCTGCGGGGTCAGCAGCACCACCTTGTCGCCGGGCACCACATCCAGCGCACGCGCCAGTTCCGCGCCGAGAATGATGCCGAATTCGCCCGGCTTGAGATCGGTCAGCTTGCCCGCCTTCATGTGCTGCGCAAAATCGGCCACCTGGCTTTCCATATCCGGCAGCACCCCGCGGATGATCGCGCCGCGCACCATGTCTCCATTGGCCAGCATGCCTTCCGAATTGACATAGGGGGCGCCGGAGACCACTTCCTTGTTCTGCCGGGCCTGTTCCAGCACGTTGCGCCAGTCGGCCAGACGATCGTCCGGGCCGCTGATCTCCAGATGCGCCGCCACGCCGAGAATGCGCGCGCGCAACTCTTCCTGAAAGCCGTTCATCACGGAGAGCACCACGATCAGCGCCATGACGCCCAACGCGATCCCGGCCATGGAGACGATGGAAATGAACGAGATGAAATGGTTGCGGCGCTTGGCGTGGGTGTAGCGCAGGCCGATCTGAAGTTCGAAGGGAAGCAAAACGGGGCTCGCTGATTGAATTTTACGAGTATGCCACAGCCGCCCTACTCGCCCATCAGATGCAGCATCACACTGCGCGTCTGAGCGGCACGCCGGTGCTCGAAGACGTAAATCCCCTGCCAGGTGCCGAGCAGCGGGCCGCCTCCCGCAACCGGGATTGCCAGGTGAGTCTGCGTCAGCGCCGCGCGCACATGCGCCGGCATGTCATCCGCGCCTTCCAGGGTATGCTCGTAAATCGGATCGTCCTCCGGTACCAGCCGCGACAGGAAACGCTCCAGATCGGTCTGGACCGTCGGGTCGTAATTTTCCTGGATCAGCAGGCTGGCCGAAGTATGGCGGATATACAGGGTGAGCAGTCCCTGCCGGATGCCGCTGGATTCCACCCAGGCCCGCACCTGCGGCGTGAACGCGTATAAACCCTTGCCACGGGTAAAGACGGCGATTTCATGAAAGAGCTGACGCATGGGCGCCATTCTAGCGAATCCGCTTTGCTACACTCGGCGCATGCTGTTCCTCATTCCCCATCTGTTCCCGACCCCTCGCCTGCTGGAAGCGGCGACGCAGGACCTGCGTCTGCCCGCGCTTCAAACGCTGCTGGCGCGCGGCACTCGCCAGTCCTGTCCGGCCGAGGGCGTAGAGGCTGTCCTGTGCGAGACACTGGGGATCGCCCGCCAGCAGGACTGGCCGCTTGCCCCGATCACTCTGGCGGCGGATGGCGGCGTTGCCGGGGCGGCCTACTGGCTGCGCGCCGACCCGGTTCACCTGCAGGTGATGCGCGACCGCATCGTGCTGGCTGACAGCAGCGCCTTCGAACTGACACAGTCGGAGGCCGATGCGCTGGCCGCCGCGATTGGCCAGCATTTTGGTGCGGACCTGAGCCCGATGCCGCTTCACCCCAGGCGCTGGTACCTGCGACTCGAACACGCACCGCGACTGACCACCACCCCGCCGTCTGTCGCAGCGGGTCGCAACATCGATCCCCTGCTGCCGCAGGGCGAGGACGCCATGCAATTCCGCGCCCGATTGAATGAGCTGCAAATGCTCTTGCATGACCACCCGGTCAATCTGGCACGCGAGGCACGCGGCGAACTGACGGTGAACGCACTGTGGCTGTGGGGCGGCGGCCGCCAACCCACCTGCCCCCCCACCGGCGTCCCCTTGTATGCCCGGGATGCCGACGTCCAGACACTCAGTGCCTTCTGCAACGCGCACGTACTTCCCCTGCCCGGGCAGTTGGACACAAAGCTGCTTGAAACCGAGGGGGTGATGCTGCTGGACCATTTATCGCGTGCGGGATTGTACGGCGATGTCTACGGCTGGCGCGAAGCCCTGCGTGAACTGGAACAGGACTGGTTCGCGCCGCTGCTGGGCGCACTGCGCAAGCTTGGCCCGCACGGCCTGCGCCTGATTGACCCGGTCAACGGGAAGGCGTTGCACCTTCACGCAAGCGACGCGTGGAAATTCTGGCGGCGTCCCCAAGACCTCGCCTCGATGCTCGCCTGAATAAGAGTCCTGCCACAGGCAGAAGCCGGCAACTCAGACCGGCGTCGCCCACAGATCGTGTTCGTCGGCCTCCTCGACGCGCACCTTGAGGCGGGTTCCAGGTTGCAGGTCGAACACCCCTTCGAGATACACCACCCCATCGATCTCCGGCGCATCGGCATGGCTGCGCGCGAGCGTACCCACTTCATCTTCCTCGTCGACGATCACCTCGATTTCGCGGCCGATCTTGGCCTCCAGCAGCGCCGCCGAAATTTCCGCCTGTACTTCCATGAAGCGCTCCAGGCGTTCCTCCTTCAGTTCTTCCGGAATGGCGTCTGGCAGCGCGTTGGCTGCGGCCCCTTCCACCGGCGAATACTTGAAGCAGCCGACGCGGTCGAGTTGCGCCTTCTTGAGGAAGGCCAGCAGTTCCTCGAATTCGGCCTCCGTCTCGCCGGGAAAGCCGACGATGAACGTCGAGCGCAGCGTGAGATCGGGCACGGCGGCGCGCCAGGATTGGATGCGGTCCAGCGTCTTCTCGACTGCGCCGGGACGCTTCATCAGTTTCAGGATGCGCGGGCTGGCGTGCTGAAACGGAATATCGAGATAAGGCAGGATGATGCCGTCGGCCATCAGCGGGATCACGTCATCGACGCTGGGATACGGGTAGACATAGTGCAGCCGCACCCAGGCGCCAAGGCTGCCCAGCGCACCCGCAAGCTCGGTCATGCGGGTCTTCAGCGGACGACCGTCCCAGAAGCCCGGGCGATACTTCACGTCCACCCCATACGCGCTGGTGTCCTGCGACACCACCAGCAGTTCCTGCACGCCGGCCTTGACCAGCGCCTCCGCCTCATGCATCACCTCGCCGATGGGACGGCTTACCAGATCGCCGCGCATCGACGGGATGATGCAGAAGGTGCAGCGATGGTTGCAGCCCTCGGAAATCTTCAGGTAGGCGTAATGGCGCGGCGTCAGCTTGATGCCGCCCGGCGGAATCAGGTCCTCGAAGGGGTCGTGTGGTTTGGGCAGGGCCGTGTGCACCGCTTCCATCACCTCATCCAGCGCGTGCGGCCCTGACACCGCCAGTACCTTGGGATGCGCTTCACGCACCACGTCGCCCTTGGCGCCGAGACAGCCGGTGACGATGACCTTGCCGTTTTCCGCCAGCGCCTCGCCGATTGCCTCAAGCGATTCCTGTACCGCCGCGTCAATGAAGCCGCAGGTGTTGACCACCACCAGGTCGGCATCGTCATAGCTGCCGACGATGCCGTAGCCCTCGGCGCGAAGTTGCGTGAGGATGCGTTCGGAATCCACCGTCGCCTTCGGGCAGCCGAGTGAAACGAATCCGACGGTCGGCGTGCGAGCACGCTTTGCTTTGGTTACCATGATGTTCGATCCTGATGGAGCAGTGTGATGTATATCGTAGCGATTGGCTGGGCCTATGTGATTCTGATGATGGCAATCACCGCCAGCAGTATCGGCAAGGCGCTGGCCATCCTGATTTTTCTGGGTGTATTGCCGCTGGCCCTGTTCGTTTACGTTGTCGGCGGTCCGCGGCGGCGCAAGCGCTCAGTGGCTCTCGCTGATGAAGTACCCCGTGAGGGCGACGGTGGCGACCCCAAGACCGATTAGGACAAGCTGCTGCAAGGTCGCACCGATTTCCGCGCGCTTGTGCAAACCGGGAATCAGATCCGACAAGGCCACATACAGCATGCTGGCCCCTGCCAGCCCCAGCAGCACCGGCGTCCATCCCTGCAGCATCGACAGCGCGTAATACCCCACCAATGCGCCCAGCATGGTCGCCACCCCTGTCAGGAAATTGAGCGCCAATGCCTGCGTGCGGGTGTAGCCCGAATGCAACAGGATCAGAAAATCGCCGATCTCCTGCGGAATTTCGTGGGCAATGATGGCCAGCGCCGTAACCGCCCCCAAACGGAAGTCGACCAGGAAGGCACCGGCGATGATGATGCCGTCGACAAAGTTGTGGAAGGTATCGCCGACCGTGATCATCATGCCTGAGCGTCCATGGTCATGGCTGTGGTCATGACTGCTGTGGGCTTCGCACACCTCGTCGTGGCAGTGTCGCCACAACACCAGCTTTTCCAGCAGGAAGAAGAGCAGGATGCCGCCCAGCAAGGCCTTGGCGACCGTTTTGATATCCCCGCCCATTTCGACCGCTTCCGGCAGCACTTCAAGCAGAGAGGCGCCAAGCAATGCACCTATGGCATAGCTCACCAGTACGGGTACCCAACTGGGACGCGCAGAAAAAGCCAGGACCGCAGCCAGAAACAAGCTCAGCACGCTGCCAACGGCAGTTGCGACCAGAATGACTGCAAGGGTAGACATGGAATGACGAAGCCACCAAGAAAGGGGGCATTATACTGGGGAGCGCATCGAGGCCGATGCCCCACCGATCAAATCCGACTGGATCGCCGGTATAGCCAGCCAGATAGGCGACTGTAACCCGCTACGTATTCAGCAGTTCCAACAATCTGCGGAAGACGTAAGGAACACGCCGAGGCCGAATGGCCTCGGTCGAAACGCCGGCTGCTATTTCTTTACTTTTTCAGGGACGGCCGACAGCTCCCCCTTCAGTTTCTCGACACTGGCCTTGCCGAAGCCTTTGACGTTATCCAGTTCGTCCAGGCTCTTAAAATTGCCATGCGCCTCCCGGTACGTGATGATTGCCTTGGCCTTGGCCGGTCCCACCCCCTTGACTGCTTCGAGTTCCGACTCTGTTGCCGTATTGATGTTCACTGCAGCGAAAGCCGGGACTCCCGTCAACCCTCCCAGCACCAATACGACCTTCAGCAGCTTGTTCATATATCCTCCCTTATGAAGTTGTTTAATCGTGGGAATATGCCCACACCGCAAACTTACCTTCAAGGAGCAGGACGAGCCATACAACTAAAGTTGTAGATAAACCCTATTTTATTGATTTATATAAACAAATAATTTTCCTCATCCTGAAACGAGGGCCGGCGAGTTATCCAAAGCCACCTGTTTTTCTCTAGACAGAGTCTGGACGTTGATTTTCTGAGCAATAAAAAACCCCCTCTTTGTGGGAGGGGGTTTTGGTGCACCGCAGGTGCGTATAAGGAGTCTGACGATGACCTACTTTCACAGGCGAGGTGCCTACTATCATTGGCGCGGGAGCGTTTCA
>DATCTE010000246.1:0-7458 GCA_036568085.1 Thiobacillus sp. | reverse complement strand
CGTCGACCCGGCGCGCGGCCGGCGGCACGCGCTTCATGCCGTATTCGAGGTTGCGGCGAGCGCTCAGGTGGGAAAACAGATTGGCTTCCTGGAACACGTAGCCGAGGGCGCGCCGGTGGGTCGGCAGGAATATCTTCGCCGCGTCGTCCTGCCAGACTTCGCCGTTCACTTCCAGGAAGCCCGGTGCGCGCTCAAGCCCGGCGATCAATCTCAGCAACGTGGTCTTGCCGGAACCGGACGGGCCGAACAGGGCGCTGACGCCGCGGCCGGGCATCTCCAGTTTTACGTCGAGGGCGAAGTCGCCGCGGTCGAGTTTGAATTGCGCGCGGATGCTCATGCCTCGCGCCTCCGTCCCAGCCAGTTGAGGCTCAAGAGCACGAGGAAGGAGAACGCCACCATGCTGCCGGCCAGCACGTGGGCGGGGCCGTATTCCAGGGCCTCGACCCGGTTGTAGATCGCGACCGAGACGACCAGCGTCTCGCCGGGGATGTTGCCGCCCAGCATCAGCACCACGCCGAATTCGCCGACGGTGTGCGCGAAGGCGAGCACGACGGCGGTGAGGAAGCCCGGCCGCGCCAGCGGCACGGCGACGCTGAAGAAGCGGTCGAGGAAGCCAGCGCGCAGCGTGGCCGCCGCCTCCAGGGGGCGCGTGCCGATGGCCTCGAAGGCGTTCTGGATCGGCTGCACCGCGAACGGCAGCGAAAACAGCACCGAGCCGACGACGATGCCCCAGAAGGTGAAGGGCAGCCGGCCGAGGCCGAGCGATTCGGTCAGGTGCCCGATCGGGCCGTGCGGCCCCATCCAGATCAACAGATAGAAGCCGAGCACGGTGGGCGGCAGCACCAGCGGCAGGTTGACCAGCGCGCCCACCGGGCCTTTCCAGGCCGAGCGGGTGTGCGCCAGCCACCAGGCGACCGGCGTGGCGATGACGAGCAGGATCGCGGTGGTGATCGAGGCCAGCCTGAGGGTGAGCCAGATGGCCTGGAGGTCTTCGGGAGTCATGGGTCAATACTGTCCACTTAGCGCCGAGCCGTTCGCCCTGAGCCTGTCGAAGGGCAGCCCTTCGACAGGCTCAGGGCGAACGGTATGAAGTGGATCGTTCCAAATCGAACAGTTTTGGGTCATGGGTCGCTTCCTTACCAAGGATCAGGGCAGATCGTAGCCGAAGCTCCGGATCACCGTGACGGCCTTGGGACTTTTCAGGTAGGCCATGAAGGCCGCGGCGGCGGCCTTGTCCTGCGGCTGCGCCAGCACGACGGCATCCTGGCGGATCGGCGTGTACAGGGCTTGCGGCACTGCCCAGACCGAGCCACCGACCGGCTTGCCATCCTTGACGGTCTGCGACATCGCGACGAAGGCGAGGTCGGCGGCGCCGCTGTCGGCGAACTGCAGGGTCTGGGTGATGTTCTCGCCCATGACGATGCGGCTCTGCACGCTGATCCACAGGCCCAGCTTCTGCAGGGTTTCCTGCGCGGCCACGCCGTAGGGCGCGAGCTTGGGGTTGGCGATGGCGAGCTTGTCGAAGTTGCCCTTGAGTACGTCGCCCTTGCCGTCGACGTAGCCGGGCTTCTTGCTCCACAGCGCCAGCTTGCCGACGGCATAGGTGAAGCGGCTGGCCGGATCGGCGAGGCCTTCCGTGGCCATCCTGGCCGGCGTGGTGTCGTCGGCCGCCAGCAGCACGTCGTAGGGCGCGCCGTTTTTGATCTGCGCGTAGAACTTGCCGGTGGCGCCGTAGCTCGCCTGCACGGTGTGGCCGGTGTCGGCCTGGAACAGCGCGGCGATCTGCTTCATCGGCGCGGTGAAGTTGGCGGCGACGGCGACGCGCACTTCGCCGGCTTCGGCGTGCAGGGTGAACAGGCCGAGGGCGGCCAGGAGGGTGAGGCGTGCGGGTTTCATGATGTTTCCTTTCGTTTAATTGGAGACGGCGAGGATGATGTGGGAGGCCTTGATCAGGGCGCAGGCGCGCGCCCCGACCGCGAGGCCGAGGGAATGGATGCTGTCGTTGGTGATGATGGACGTGACGAGCTTGCCGCCGGGCAGTTCGAGCACCACCTCAGCGTTCACCGCGCCTTCCTGGCAGCGCACCACGACGCCGCACAGGCGGTTGCGCGCGCTGGTCTTGAGGCCGTCGTCGGTAGTGAGGATCACCCAGGGCGCCTTGATCAGGGCATAGGCCTCGATGCCGGGGCCGAGGTCGAGGTGGTCGACGCTGTCGTTGGTGATGATGGCGACGAGCTCGTCGCCGCCGCCGATATCGAGGATCACCTCGGCGTTGACGGCGCCCTTCTTCACCGACTTCACCCGGCCGATGAACTGGTTGCGTGCACTGGTCTGCATGTCGAATCTCCTGATCACACGGTAATACTGGTCGAAATCGCCCATGACCTGGTTCAGCTGGGCCAGCACGCGCTGGCGCTCCTTTTCCAGGCCGTGGTAGGCGGCCACCACCCGGCGCCCGTACTCGGTCAGGCGGGTGCCGCCGCCGTGCTGGCCGCCGGCCTGGCGCGCGACAAGGGGTTGTTCGGAGAGATTGTTCATCGCCTCCACCGCCTGCCACGCCGCCTTGTAGCTCATGCCCATGGCCTGGGCCGCGGCCGTGATCGAGCCGCTGGCGTCGATGCGTTCCAGCAGGTCGAGATGGTCCCAGCGGCGCCCGCGCGGGACGGGGAACGGCACGGTCTTCGGGCGGTTGGCAGCGGGTTTCATCGGCGTCTCCTCGGTCTCGGCAAGCGGTTCAAAGCGTTATTACTTTATACGACATAACGATAGGCAAAAAAAAGCCCCCCGTCCTCAGGGGCTCACCGCCGCAACCGGGGCAGCGGCGTCGGCGGTTTCCGGCCCGAAGCAGCTCTTGTAGTCGTTACACACCTGGCAGCTCGGCGCCTTGCATAGGTTCACCTCGGCGCGGTTGCACAGCTGCTTGTAGAAGAATTTCTTCCACTTCATGTTGCCGGTGTTCTGGTCGTGCAGCGCGGTGAAGTTCTGCCGCAACAGGTCGGACAGCGCCTGGCGGCCGGACAGGCCCATGTCCTGCCACAGGTGGTTGCCGCCCATACAGCCCATGGCGATGGCATACGCCAGCCAGTGGGTTTCGTCGCGGTCGTTGGCGCGGTGCTCCAGCAGCAGCGCGGCGAGGTCCTGGATCTCGTCCTCGCGGAACGCAGGGCACGGCGTGTTCTCGTCGCAGATTTCGGCGAGCACGAAGAGTTCGCGGCCGGCGCCCGGAAAGTAGCGCTCGACCAGGCAGCCGAACTGGGTCTCGCTGAGGCCGAACTGCAGCGCCGGTGGCCTGCCCTGGCTGACCGCGTTCCTCACGGTGGCAGCGAAGGCCTGGGTGAAGAGGTCGTCCGGCCGCCGCGCATAGGCCATCAGCTGCTCGCGGCTCGGGTTCGTGTGCGCATCCATGCCTGCCTCCCTTATTCCGCGTTCATTTCGGCATGGGTGTAGCAGTCCTTCGGACAGATCTTGGAACAGGCCTCGCAGCCGACGCAGTTCAGCTGGTTGGCGATGGTCATGACCTTGCGCTCGTATTCCTCATCGTCGTCGTCATCGCTGCCGAGCACCACGGGGATGAACTCGCCGTCCTCGGTGACGCCGACCAGCTGCAGCACGTCGCGCCCGCACACGCGGAAGCAGCGGCCGCAGCCGATGCACTTCTCCTGATTGATCTCGCCGACGAACTTGGGCGTCCAGGTGCGCCCATCGGGCATGGTGACGGAAGCGAAGGCCATGCCGTTCTCCTCAGCTGCCGGCGGCGGCCAGCTTCTTGCGCGCCGTATCCAGCGACTCGAAGGCGGCGACCGTCGCCTGCGCCACGTCCATGACCTTCTCCAGACCGGCCGGCAGTTCCTCCGACAGGTCGTGCAGGGCCATGCGCGCCTCCATGGCGCGGGCATTGAGTTTCTTCACTTCCGCTTTCAGTGTTTCCTTGTCTTCCACGCCTGCCTTCCCTTTCGTCGTTTGCTCGAGGTAGCGCTCGAATTCCTCGTTTTCGATCATGTCGATCCAATGGGGGACATCGACGTCCATTCCGCGTTCAAGTACCTGGGCCATGATGGGCTCCTTTCAACTCAAGTTGGGGCAAGGCGTCAGGCCTGAGGTGCATGTGCCCACCCCACCCCTCACTACTCACTACTCACTACTCACTACTCACTACTCACTACTCACTGCTCACCACTCACCACTAACCATACTTGGCAGCCCCCGGAAATTGCTCCACCATCGCAATCCCCGCCGCCACCTGCTTCTCGCCTTCCTCGGCGAGTTTCTCCATGCTCTCGAATCCGAAGCGGTGCACGTCGCGCAACTGCTTGTTGACCGCCACCAGGCGCCCGGCCAGCAACACCATGCGGCCAAAGCCTTCGTGGGACATCTTCATCATGGGCGTCACCATGACGCCGGTCGCCCGCTCGATGGCCAGGCCAATGGCGTTGTAGTACAGCTCCACCCGCCACAGGGTTTCCGGATCGGGGTCGTCGATGATCGGCATTTGCCGGCGTTGCTCCTTGGTGACGATGTAGGGCGCGAGCAGCGTGGCGTCGGTCTTGCCCTCCCAGGCGCCATGCGCGTCCTGGGCGCGCCACTGCTTGATCAGTTCCTTCACGAACAGCGACTGCATCGGATCGGCAGCGGTTACCGCAACAGCGGTTTCGGTATCAGGCATCACTCACCTCTTCGTCAAAATCGAACGTTTTTTCCTGGCCCTTCAGAACCGCCTTGCGCAGCCAGGGCGGCGGCGTACCTTTCAGCACGCCCTGCAGCTTGACCAGAATCTCGTCGATGACTTCCGGCTGCTGCACCTTGATCGGGTGGATGTTGCTGGCCACCACGCGCGCCGCGCCGGAACCGCCGATCGCTGCCACGTAGAGGATGGCGCAGTCCTTGATCGCCTCCAGCTTGGGCGCGAGCTTGTCCTCGTTGCCGTCTTCCTGGAGGTCGCCGTCGAACTGGATCGACTCGACGAAGTGGCTGTCGTCAGACGACACGTCGTAGATGGCGATGTTCTTCGCCCAGCCGAAGTGGGCGTCGACCCGCTTCATGTCCTGTGTGCAGAATGCGACTTTCATAGTGCCTCCTTTGCTAATACGTCCATTAATGGGCTGCGGCCGACGCACAACTTCCGCATGCCGCGCCCTCCGGGGCAGGTTGCCGCCAGTCGTCCGGTCCCGGCTCGTGCGCTTCCGCCATGAACAGGTTGGCGATTTCAAAAACCAGGTCGCGCGTGCCGCGATAGCCCACCGTCACCTGGTGCGCGGCGCCGAGGCGGTCGAACATGGGGATGCCCATGCGCAGGAACGGCAGGTCCAGCCGCTCCGCCAACTGGCGGCCATGCGAATGCGTGATCAGCAGGTCGCAGCCCTGCGCGCGGTTTTCCAGGTCCTCGAGGTCGCCGATCAAGACTTCCTGTGCCGGCAGCGTTTCCAGCAGCGGGGACTGCGTCGTGGTCACCACGGCGGCGAGTTCCGCGCCCATGCCGGCGAGCAGCGTGCCGATGCCCCACAGCAGATCGGGCTCGGCACCGAGGGCGATCTTCTTGCCGCCGATGTGGAAGTGCGCGTCGAGCATGGCGTCGACCAGCTGGCTGCGCTGGCGGCGGTATTTGTTGGGCGCCTGGCGGCCGGACTTCTCGGCCAGCAGGCTCATCAGGCGGTCGCTGCCGTCGAGCCCGGTGAGGGTTTCCAGCACCTCGAACGGCACGCCACACTTGTCCTGCAGCGTCTGTGCCGCGTCGCGCATGTGTTCGCCGATGGCGAGCGTGAACTCTGAGGCGCCGGTGCTGCGCAGTTGCGCCAGCGTGGTGCCGCCCAGCGTGGTGGGGCTGAAGTTGTCCGGCACGTGGCCGTCCATCGAGCCGGACAGGTCGGGCAGGATGATGGGCGTGAGGCCGAAGGCTTCGACGATCTCGCGGATCTCCTCGATGTCGCCCGGCGTGAGGTGGCTGCCGGCGAGCACGTTGACCTGGCCGGCGACGGTCGGGCCGGGCTCGGCCAGTTCCTTCACGATCTTGGCCACCGCCTTGGCCCAGCCGTCCTGGAAGGCGCCGACGTAGTCCGGGGTGGAGACGTACACCAGCGCCAGTTCGTCGAGTTCGGGATGCTTCTTGCGGATGAGGCCGAGATAGCCGTCGACGTCGTCGCCCTTGGTCTCGGTCAGCCCGGTCGAGGCGATGCCGATGATGGCGGGCTTGGCGCGCTTGTGGATGTTGAGGATGGCCTGTTCGACGTTGTCCATGCCGCCCATGATGGTGGTGGCCTCGTTCATCGCCGTGGTCTGCATCGGCACGGCTTCCTTGAAGTGGCGGACGAACAGCACCAGGCCGAAGGCGGTGCAGCCCTGCGAGCCGTGCAGCGTCGGCATGCAGTTGTCCAGCCCCATGAAGGCCAGCGCCGCGCCGATCGGCGCGCTCATCTTGAGCGGATTGACCGCGCAGGATTTCTTGACGTGGGTGACGGTAGCCATGTTCAAGCAGCCGCCCGTGCCGACGTGTCGAGGGGAACGACTTCGGCCGGGACATCCCACGGCGCCGGTTTCCTGACCTGCTCCCACATCGGGTTGTAAAGCGCCTTGTCGATCTCCCGCACCAGCGTCACCATGCCGCTGTAGCCGGCATAGGCGTGATGGCGTTCCTGGTTGATGTCGAGCCAGGGCATCTTGGCCTTCAACGCGATGAACTGCGAGCGGCCGCCGGACAGCATGATGTCGGCCTCGGCGTCCTTCAGCAGCTTGTACATTTCGCGCGGCGTCATGTCGTCGATCATGTGGGCGTCCTCGCCCATCAGTTCCTTGATCTTCTGCTTGTCCTCGAGCGTGGATTTCTTCACGCTGGTGCCGACGATTTCCATGCCGACTTCCTGCAGCGCGGAGACCACCGACCAGGACTTCACCCCGCCGGTGATGAGCAGCACCTTCACGCCCTTGAGGCGATCCCGGTACGGTTCCATCGCCTGCCAGAACGCGGCTTCCTCGCGCTGGATGATGGCTTCGGTGCGTTCCAGCAGCTCGGCCGGCGCACCCTTCTCCACCAGCAGCTTGGCGATGTTGCGCAAGCTATCGCTCATGTCGCTGATGCCGTAGAACGACCCCTCGAAGAAGGGAATCTGGTAGCGCTCGTCCATCTTGCGCGCGATATTGATCATCGCCTTGGAGCACACCATCATCGCGGCCTTGGCGCGATGGGAGTAGGCGACTTCCTTATATTTGGCGTCGCCTGAAATGCACGACAGGATGCGCACGCCCATTTCATCGAGGAGCGGCTTCACCTGCCACAGTTCGCCGGCGAGGTTGTACTCGCCGATGATGTTGATGTCGTAGGGCGTGGTGGTCTCGGGCTCTGCGGTGCCGATCACGTAATCGAGCATCGCTTCGCCGGCGAGCTTGTTGCCGAGGTTCTTGTTGCCGACGAAACCGGGCGCGTTGACCGGGATCACCGGCTTGCCGAATTTCGCGGTGGCGGCCTTG
>DATCTE010000245.1:0-11946 GCA_036568085.1 Thiobacillus sp. | reverse complement strand
AGCATCGAGACGCCGCCACTCGACCATTCCTATTTCGGGGACATTGTCTCCGCCACAACCCGATAGACAAGGACGCATCATGAACACGATCGACGACACCGCCGTGCTGGACAAGCCGGACACCGCCACGCACCATTCGTCCGAGGCGACGGCCCAATTGCAGCGCGAGCTGACCGACAAGGGCGTGAAATACTGCATCGGCGCCTACGTCGACATCCACGGCGTGCCCAAGGCCAAGGTCGTGCCGATCGGCCACCTCGGCCAGATGGCCAGGGGCTCCGAGCGCTACACCGGCTACGCGCTGGACGGCCTCGGCCAGGCGCCCAACGACGACGAACTGACCTCGGTGCCCGACCTCGACCGTGCGATCCAGCTGCCGTGGGAACCGAAGATCGCCTGGATTCCGGCCGACAACCATTTCCAGGGCAAGCCCTACGCGCTCAACACCCGGGTCGCGCTGAAGAACCAGCTGGCCGAGGCGGCCAAGCTGGGCTACGGCATGAACCTCGGCATCGAATGCGAGATCTTCCTGTTGAAGCAGAACGAGGACGGCAGTCTGTCGGTCCCGGTCGCCGACGACAAGCTGACCAAGCCCTGCTACGACGTGCGCGGCTTCGTCGACAACTTCTCCTGGCTGGACAAGGTGGCCACCTCCATCAACGATCTCGGCTGGGACCTGTATTCCTTCGACCACGAGGATGCCAACGGCCAGTTCGAGTTCGACTTCAACTACGCCGATGCACTGACCACCTGCGACCGGCTGACCTTCTTCCGCTTCATGGCCAAGCACTACGCCAAGGAGGAAGGCCTGCTCGCCACCATGATGCCCAAGCCCTTCGCCGACAAGACCGGCAACGGTGCCCACTTCAACATGTCGCTGTACGACCTCGCGACCGGCAAGAACCTGTTCGCCTGCGCGCCCGAGGACGACCCGCACGGCATCGGCCTGACCCCGCTCGGCTACAGCTTTGTCGCCGGCATCCTCAAGCACGGCCGCGCCCTGTGCGCGGTGTTCGCGCCGACCGTGAACAGCTACAAGCGCCTGGTGCGGCGCGGCGCCATGAGCTACTTTTCGTGGGCGCCGGTGTTCAACTCCTGGGGCTCCAACAACCGCACCAACTCCGTGCGCATCCCGGCTGGCGGCGGCCGCTGCGAATCGCGCAACGCCGACGGCGCGGTCAACCCCTACCTGGCGGCAACGCTGGTCCTGGCCGCCGGCCTGGAAGGCATCCGCGAAGGGCTGAACCCCGGCAACCCGAACGAGGACAACCTGTACGCCATCGGCGACGACGAACGCCGCGCGCGTGGCATCGAATTCCTGCCCCAGACCCTGCAGGAGGCAGTCGCCGCCTTCGCCGCCGACCCGCTGGTCGAGGCCACGCTCGGCAAGGAACTGCGCGATGAGTTCATTCGCTACAAGACCGAAGAGTGGGAGACCTACCACCTGTCCGTGAGCAAGTGGGAAGTCGAGCGCTACAGCTACATGTTCTGAGCCATGAAGCCGAACCCCCTGGACAAGCCCGTCGCCCTGGTCAGCCGCATCAGCGTCTCGCTGCCGCCCGACCTGTTGTCCGAACTGGACCGGATGGTGGAGAGCCGCGGCTACGACAGCCGCTCGCAGGCCATCGGCGAAATGGTTCATTACCAGCTGGCCGAGCACAAGCGTGCGCTCGGCAACGAGGTCATGGCGGGTGCCCTCACCCTGCTCTACAACCGTTCCACGCGTGGCTTGCAGGGGCGGCTTGCGGATCTGCAATATCAATACATCGACGAAGTGGTCAGCTCGCTGCATGTGCACCTGACCGAGGACCGCATGCTGGAGGTGCTGCTGGTGCAGGGCCCGGCTGCCAAGTTGCAGGCCATCGCCAATGAGATGATCGCCCAGCGCGGCGTCATCACCGGCCGTCTGCAGTTGCTGGCGGCGGTGATCCCGCCGTTGCATGCGCCAGGTACCGCCACCTGATCTATCGACTGGATTTCACATGGCACAACATCTCAACCCCATTCCCCCGGCGCTGTTCCTGTGGGAGGAAGCCTTGCCCGGCGGCTGTCACTGGTCGGGCATCCTGCGCCGCGGCAGCGCACTCAGGCTCACCGACCTGACCGGCCGCGCCAACGTCGCGGCGCTGTTCTACAACGCCGAGGAAAAGCTCGAGCGCTACAACATGCCCGACACCCTGAAGGCGCAGCACACCGCGCACCTGACGACGGGGCATGCGCTCTATTCCGACATGGGTCACGTGCTGTGCTCGGTCATCTCTGACAGCTGCGGCTGGCACGACACCTTGTGCGGCGTCTCCAACGCCGAGATGGTCAAGGCCAAGTACGGTGAGGCGACCTATCAGACCCACCGCAACGCCATGCACCGCAACGGCCGCGACGGCCTGCTGGTCGAGCTCGGCAAGTGGGGGCTGGGCAAGCGCGACGTGGTTCCGAACGTGAACTTTTTCAGCAAGGTGGCCGCCGACGAGGCCGGCCAGCTGCAGTTCGACGAGACGAATTCGCGTCCCGGCGCCTACCTTGATCTACGCTTCGAGATGAACGTGCTGGTGGTGCTGTCCGCCGCACCGCATCCGCTCGACGCGCGCCCCGACTACGCGCCGGGCGACGTCATGCTGACTGCGTGGAAGGCCGGCGCGCCGGGTGCGGACGACGCTTGTCGTAATTCGTGCCCGGAAAACCAGCGCGGCTTCCATCAAACCGAAATTCTGTATCGTTGAGGCCAACATGAGCACCTTCAACCTCGTCGAAAGTCTTTTCGATCCCAGGCACGCTGTCGTCGACGCCATCGTCGATGCCGGCGATCCCTGGCTGCATGAAATCAAAAAAGGCCAGGTCTTCCGCATTCTCGACCTCGAAGGCAACCAGGCGGTCGACACCCTGTTCTTCAATGCGCGCGACCCCGAGGAGCGCTACAGCGCCGCCGACACCGTGCGCGCGCAGGGCGCCTTGTATCTCACCGCCGGCACCCAGCTGATGTCGACCGAAGGCCGGGTGATGCTGACGATCACCGCCGACACTTGCGGCCGCCACGACACGCTGGGCGGCGCCTGCTCGTGCGAGAGCAACACCGTGCGCTACGCGCTGAACAAGCGGCCGATGCACTCCTGCCGCGACAGCTTCCTGCACGCGCTGGCGCACTATGACGGCGGGCTCACCAAGCGCGATATCACCAGCAATATCAACTTCTTCATGAACGTGCCGGTGACGCCCGAGGGCGGGCTCACCTTCGCCGACGGTGTGTCGGCGCCGGGCAAGTACGTCGAGATGCGCGCCGAGATGGACGTGCTGTGCCTCATCTCCAACTGCCCGCAGCTCAACAACCCGTGCAACGCCTACAACCCGACCCCGATCCGGGTATTGGTCTGGGACGCGGCCGCCCAATAACAAGCCGAGCCAATAACCAATAACAATCCTCGGCGGGACGGCCCGCCGCGGAGACTGCACGCGGGACGACCCGCAAGGAAGCAAACCATGTTCGACAAGGTCCTCATCGCCAACCGTGGCGCCATCGCCTGCCGCATCATCCGCACCCTGCGCACCATGGGGGTGAAGTCGGTGGCCGTCCATTCCGAGGCGGACCGCCACAGCCTGCACGTGCGCCTCGCCGACGAGGCGGTCGAGATCGGCCCGGCGCCGGCGGCGCAGAGCTACCTGCGTGCCGAGAAGATACTGGAAGCCGCGAAGGCCACCGGCGCCCAGGCGATCCATCCCGGCTACGGCTTCCTCTCCGAGAACCCCGGCTTCGCCGAGGACTGCGCCGCCGCCGGCATCGCCTTCATCGGCCCCAGCCCGGACCAGATGCGCGCCTTCGGCCTCAAGCACACCGCGCGCGACCTGGCCGAGCACAACAAGGTGCCGCTCTTGCCGGGCTCCGGTCTCTTGAGCGATGCCGGTCACGCCCAGGCCGAAGCCGCGCGCATCGGCTACCCGGTGATGCTGAAGAGCACCGCCGGCGGCGGCGGCATCGGCATGCGCCTGATCTGGAGTGCGGACGAACTGGTCGAAGCTTTCCAGTCAGTCGAGCGGCTGGCGCGAGCCAACTTCAAGGAAGCCGGCATCTTCCTCGAGAAATACGTCGAGCATGCGCGCCACATTGAGGTGCAGATCTTCGGCGACGGCAAAGGGCATGTGGTTGCGCTGGGTGAACGCGATTGTTCTGTTCAGCGGCGCAACCAGAAGGTGATCGAGGAGACCCCGGCGCCGGGCCTCACCGAGTCTCAGCGGTCGAGCCTGCTCGCCACCGCGGTGCGTTTGGGCGAGGCGGTCGGCTACCGTTCTGCCGGCACGGTCGAGTTCGTTTACGACACGCAAAGCGGCGAGTTCTATTTCCTCGAGGTGAACACCCGCCTGCAGGTCGAGCACGGCGTCACCGAGGAAGTCACCGGTGTCGATCTGGTCGAGTGGATGGTGAAGGAAGCTGCCGGCGAGCTCGATCTCGCCGGATTCAAGTCCGAGCCACAAGGCGCTTCGATGCAGGTGCGCCTGTATGCCGAAGACCCGGGCAAGGACTTCCAGCCCGCCGCCGGCGTGCTGACCGAAGCCGTGTTCCCGGACGACGCGCGCATCGAAACCTGGGTCGAGCGCGGCAGCGACGTGCCGCCGTTCTACGATCCCATGGTGGCGAAGCTCATCGTCAAGGGGCGCGACCGTGCCGAGGCGCTGGCCAGGATGCAGCAGGTGCTGGCCCACACCCGCGTCGCCGGCATCGAGACCAACCTCGGCTACCTCGCCCAGATCGTGCGCGATGCGGTCTTCATGGAGGGGCGCCAGACGACGCGCTACCTCAACGCCTTCCACTACCGTCCGACGACGATCGATGTCATCGAGCCCGGCGTGCAGAGCAGCATCCAGGACTGGCCGGGCCGCACCGGCTACTGGGACGTCGGCGTGCCGCCGTCGGGGCCGATGGATGCGCTGGCGCTGCGCCTTGCCAACCGCCTCGCCGGCAACGAAGAGGGCGCGGCCGCGCTGGAACTGACGGTCGCCGGTCCCACGCTGCGCTTTAACTGCGACGGGCGGATCGCGCTGGCCGGCGCCGACATGGGTGCCGAACTCGATGGCGTACCGCTCGCCAACTGGGCAGCGCATGCGGTCAAGGCAGGCAGCATCCTCAAGCTGGGCGCGATCAGGGACGCCGGCTGTCGCGCCTATCTCGCGGTGTGTGGCGGCTTCGACGTGCCGGATTATCTCGGCAGCAAATCGACCTTCACCCTCGGCCAGTTCGGCGGCCACGCCGGGCGCACGCTACGGGTCGGCGACGTGCTGCACATTCCGGCAGCAGCGTCCCTGAGTATCGACAATGCATTGCCCGCCGCAGCGATCCCCGCCTACAGCCACGCCTGGGAGATCGGCGTGCTGTACGGCCCGCACGGCGCGCCGGACTTCTTCACCGCCGCCGACATCGAGATGTTCTTTTCCACCGACTGGGAGGTGCACTACAACTCCAGCCGGACAGGGGTCAGATTGATCGGCCCGCGTCCCGAATGGGCGCGCAAGGACGGCGGCGAGGCCGGCCTGCATCCGTCCAACATCCACGACAACGCCTACGCCATCGGCGCGGTCGACTTCACCGGCGACATGCCGGTGATCCTCGGCCCGGACGGCCCCAGCCTCGGCGGCTTCGTCTGCCCGGCCACCATCGTGCAGGCCGAGTTGTGGAAGATGGGCCAGTTGCGCCCGGGCGACACCGTGCGGTTCAAGCGCCTGTCGCAGGCTCAGGCCGAGCGCATGGAAGCGGCGCAGGACACCGCCATCGCCAGCCTTGCGGCACCTGAATTGATCAACGATAGCGGTCTGCTCGCCGAACCTGTCCTGCACCGCACCCCCGAAACCGACAATCCCGTCGCCGTGGTATACCGCCGCGCCGGCGACAAGTACCTGCTGGTCGAATACGGACCGCTGGTGCTCGACCTCAACCTGCGCTTCCGCGTGCACGCGTTGATGACGCATCTGCAGGCCGACGCGGTGCCCGGCATCCTCGACCTCACCCCCGGCATCCGCTCGCTGCAGGTGCACTACGATTCGCGCGTGCTGCCGCTGTCCCGCTTGATGGATCTTCTGCTGGCGGCGGAAAAAGCGCTGCCCGCGATCGAGGACATGCAGGTGCCGACCCGCATCGTGCACATCCCGTTGTCGTGGGATGACGCCGCCACCAAACTGGCGATCGAGAAATACATGCAGTCGGTGCGCAAGGACGCGCCATGGTGCCCGTCGAACATCGAATTCATCCGCCGCATCAACGGTCTCGATTCCATCGAGGAAGTGAAACGCATCGTCTTCGACGCCAGCTATCTCGTCATGGGCCTGGGCGACGTCTACCTCGGCGCACCGGTCGCCACACCCGTCGACCCGCGACACCGCCTCGTGACCACCAAGTACAACCCGGCGCGCACCTGGACCCCGGAAAACGCCGTCGGCATCGGCGGCGCCTACATGTGTGTCTACGGCATGGAAGGCCCCGGCGGCTACCAGTTCGTCGGCCGTACGCTGCAGATGTGGAACCGCTGGCGGCAGACGGCGGCGTTCACAGACGGCAAGCCTTGGCTGCTGCGCTTCTTCGACCAGGTGCGCTTCTTCCCGGTGAGCGCAGACGAGCTGCTGAAGATCCGCGAGGATTTCCCGCTCGGTCGCTACCAACTGAAGATCGAGGAAACCACCTTCAGCCTGCGCGACTACAACCAGTTTCTCGCCGACAACAACGCGTCCATCGCCGCCTTCAAGTCGCAGCAGCAGGCCTCGTTCGACGCCGAGCGCGAACGCTGGCGCGCCAGCGGCCAGGCCGAGTACGCCAGCGATCTGACCGTCGCCGAAGCCGCCCCCGACAGCGAGCTCGATTTGCCCGAGAACGGCCGCGCCATCGCCAGCCATGTCGCAGGCAATGTGTGGAAGGTCGAAGTGGAAGCGGGGGCCACGGTGAAGCAGGGCGATCCGCTGGTCATCGTCGAATCGATGAAGATGGAGTTCGCCGTGATGGCGCCGTGCGACGGCATGATACATAAAGTGTTCTGTCGCGAGGGTGGCCAGGTGAGTGCGGGCCAGGACCTGCTGGTGCTGGTGAGCAACTGAGGTGCGCAACATGAATATCTCCCTCGACATCGCCGCCCTGCGCCGCCTGTATCAATCCGGTGAACTCACTCCACTTGGACTGGTGGAGGAAGTGCTTGCCCGCATGGCTGGCGAGGACATGCATCACATCTGGATCAGCCGCCTCGGAGACGACTCGCTGCGAGCCTACGCCAAAAACCTCGAAGACAAGGATCCCGCCAGCCTGCCGCTCTACGGCATTCCCTTCGCCATCAAGGACAACATCGACCTTGCCGGCCTGCCCACCACCGCCGCCTGCCCCGAGTTCGCCTACGCGCCGGAACGCAGCGCCACCGTCGTGCAGCGCCTGATCGACGCCGGCGCGATTCCCCTCGGCAAGACCAACCTCGACCAGTTCGCCACCGGCTTGAATGGCACCCGTTCGCCTTACGGCGCCTGCCGCAACGCCTTTGACCCCGACTTCATCTCCGGCGGTTCCAGTTCCGGCTCGGCCGTCGCCGTGGCGCTGGGGCTGGCGAGCTTTTCGCTCGGCACCGACACCGCCGGCTCCGGCCGCGTGCCCGCCGCCTTCAACCATCTGGTCGGCCACAAGCCCAGCTGCGGCGCGCTGTCCACCCGCGGCATGGTGCCCGCCTGCCGCTCGCTCGATGCGATGTCGATCTTTGCGCTGACCGCGGAGGACGCCGAGCGCGTGCTGGCGGTCGCCGCCGGTTTCGATGCCGACGACGAATATTCGCGCCCGCTGTCGCCGTATGGCTTCGACTTTGGCCGCGCCGCCGGTTTCCGCTTCGGCGTGCCGATGCATAAGGACCTGGCGTTCTTCGGCAACGCCGAGGCGGAAAGATTGTTTGGCGACGCGGTGGAACGGATGAAAGGACTGGGCGGCACGCCGGTCGCAATCGATCTCGCCCCCTTCCTCGACACCGCGCGCCTGCTCTACGGCGGACCCTGGGTGGCCGAGCGCTACCTCGCCATCCGCGATTTCTTCGACGCGCAGCCGGACAAGGTCTTCCCGCCGGTGCGCGACATCATCGCCGGCGGCCGCGCCATCAGCGCCGCCGACACCTTCGCCCATCTCTACAGGCTGCGCGCGTTCAAGCGTGTGTGCGATGCGGTGTGGAACGACATCGACGTGATGCTCACGCCTACCGCGGGAACGATCTATCGAATTGAAGAACTGCAGGCCGACCCCATCCGGCTCAATTCCAATCTCGGCACTTACACCAACTTCATGAACCTGCTCGACCTCGCCGCCACCGCCGTGCCGGCCGGGTTCCAGAATGACGGCCTGCCGTTCGGCATCACCCTCATTGCACCGCCGCATCAGGATGCCCCGCTGCTGCACCTGGCTTCACGCATGCAGCAGGCGCTGGGTGGCAAGCTGGGCGCCACCGATCATGTTCTGCCTGGCGCCGAAACACTCAACCTGCTTCCTGGCGGCCAGGTCCGGGTCGCTGTCGTCGGCGCCCATCTCAGCGTCTTGCCGCTCAACCATCAACTCACCGAGCGCAACGCCCGTCTGGTCGCCACGACGCAGACCGCGCCGACATACCGCTTCTACGCCCTGTCCGACGGCAAGCGCCCCGGCCTCATCAAAGTGGAAAGCGGCGGCGCTGCCATCGCCTGCGAAGTCTGGGAAATGCCCACCAGCCAGTTCGGTTCCTTTGTCGCCGGTATCCCTGCGCCGCTCGGCATCGGCAAGCTGGAACTGGCCGATGGCTCGGTGGTGAACGGGTTCATCTGCGAAGGCATCGGCGTGGCCGATGCGCGGGATATTACGGAATACGGTGGTTGGCGGGGGTGGCTGTCAGCGCGGTGAAATGATTTCTAACGACCCGTTGCGGTCATTCGATGACGCTAAAAGCAGACCCTCAACGTTCTATCCTGGGTTATTCAAATTTGGAGCAATTCGTATCTGCATTGTTGATGGACTTTCGCACAAATAATCGAAGATAACGAACGTCTTCCTGCTCTCTGTCTTCATTTAATTTCTTCACTTCATCAGCTGATACGACTCCCCAGTGGGTTGCCAATCTATATGGAGAGACATCTGGGTTGATGACTACATTCGCTCCCGTAATTTCTAATGGCAGCTCTGCTAGCGGGATACGTTGCCAAACCCTGTCAACGAACTTGAACAGCACATATGGCGGATTGGGACGGTCCCAGTTGTTGTAGGACGAACAGGTGGTTGTAGTGGTAACAATAAAGGGCGTGCCGTGAATTATATCCACTGCCAGTAATACCAATTGAGGGTCAAATAGGCCTGACGGTCTTGGGTCATGCTTGGTCTTCCAAGTAATGACTTCATGTTTGTTGGGTAGAGTAAAAGAGAGTTTCTCTTCTGCAACTGGTGATTCCTGGCCTAATTCATGATTTCCACCACGTGTCCGTGAGCGCTCAATTATCAACTTCTGACCATCATGCAAGAGTACCTCTTCTTTCCAGCTTTCCTTGCCGAACCCGAATAACGAGGCACTCACACTCGTGCTTGCCATTAACACCAATACCAGGCTGATTGTTCTTAATATTCTTAGATCACTTGTCAAACTGGTCTCCTCTCAAATTGTTTCTTTATGCCGGCCCATAACTGTGTCGCGGACTGCAAATATGGCAGCGTGACTAGACGGTAGCTTGTTGAATGACCGCTTTGTGGAGGATACACGAACGGCTGCTCCTGGCCGGTTGGAGACTGCCAGCCGAGGCAGCCCTTCAGGATTGAGCCGAAGGTTTACCGGTTGAAGCTCTCGATGCAGCCTTTCAGCGCATCGACGTTCTTCGCATCGAGGGTGCAGTTGCCTGACTTGAGCGGGCGGCTCCTGTGGCTGTCGCTGGAGCGGCTGACCGGTTCCGTCTGCTGCACGTCGGCCCGTTCGGCGAGGTGGAGGGTACCGAGCTGCTTCTCCGCCGCATCGAGCTGCTTCTGTTTCTCAGTCATGGACTTGGTGGATTCGGCGAGTTTCTGCTCAGCCTCGGTGCGTCTGGCCCGCTCCTCCTCCAGCGTTTTCTGCGTTTCAGCGCTGGACTGGGTTGTATTTGCCAGCGCCGCTTCCAGCCGCCGGTTTTCCGCAAGCTGCTCGCCGAACAGGCTTTCGAGCCGGGTGTAGGCGCCGGAGGTGGACGCCGAGTAGGCGGCGAGGGACGCTGCCAGCCTCTTCTCCGTGTCGGAACGCCGGGCCTGCTCGTCCTCGAATGCCTTGCGGATTTCGGCGCTGGGCCGGGTTTTCTTGGAGCGTGCCGCTTCTTGGCGCAGGCTGTCATTGAGCACGCGGTCGAGTTGCTGCTGGAACAGGGTGTAGGCGAGGGCGCCGCCGCCGATGCCGCCGACCAGCAATACGCTGATATAGATCAGGACAGCGCGCAGGCGGCGTTTCGGCTTGGGGGGTTCGGCGGGCGTCTCGGCTGGGACTGCCGACGTATTGCGCCGCGCCTCCGATCTGTCCGGCCTGGATCCGCGCCTGTCATCGGTGTCTTCGGCCTTCTCCTGCTCCCCACCGGCTTTCTTGCGCAGCCGCTGCAAGAAGGCGATTCCGGCGTCGAGCACGGCCGTGATCCGGGTACGCACCCTGGTGCGCAGCGCGCGCCTGGCGTGCGCGGCCAGGGTTTCTTCCGCAGCCGGCTCGTCAGTCGGCTCGCGGGAGCGTGGGCTCGCGGCAGGGGCGGTGGAAGCGTTCAAGCAGGTCTCGCATCGGCGTCATTGTTAATAGGGGTATCGGCCCGTGCGGGAATAACTGAATGCGCCGCCAGGATGCGGCCGGTCAATGATTGAGCTGCAGCGCAGCCAGCCGCGCGTAGAGCCCGCCCTGCTTGCGCAGATCCTCCGGCGTGCCGGTTTCCACGATGCGGCCGCCGTCCATCACCACGATACGGTCGACCTTCTGCACCGTTGCCAGCCGGTGCGCGATGACCAGCGTCGTGCGCCCCTGCATGGCGGCGCCGAGGCCTTGCTGCACCAGGATCTCCGATTCCGCGTCGAGCGCGCTGGTGGCCTCGTCGAGCAGCAGCAGCGGCGCGCCCTTCAGGATGGCGCGGGCGATCGCGATGCGCTGGCGCTGGCCACCGGACAAGCGGGTGCCGCGTTCGCCGAGGAAGGTCTGGTAGCCCTCGGGCAGGCGCTCTATGAATTCGTCCACCAGGGCTGCCCGGGCTGCCTGGAGGACTTCTTCGTCGCTGGCGGTGGCGCGGCCGTAACGGATGTTCTCCAGGGCGTTGGCTGAAAAGATCACTGGGTCCTGCGGCACGATGGCGATGCCCTGGCGCAGGTCGTGCAGGCTCAGCTGGCGGATGGCCTGCCCGTTGAGCCGGATCGCCCCTTCGGATACCTCGTAGTAGCGCAGCAGCAGCTGGAACAGTGTGGTCTTACCGGCGCCGGAGGGGCCGACCAGCGCGACGCTTTCGCCCGGCTGGATGTCGAGGCAAATGTCGTCGAGGGCGCGGGTATCCGGGCGGGCGGGGTAGCGGAAACCGACGTGCTCGAAGCGGATCGCCGCCCGGGCTGGCTGCGTCGGCGCTTGCGGGCTGGGCGCCTCGTGGATGGCCGATTCGGCGTGCAGCAGGTCGAGCAGGCGCTCCGTCGCCCCGGCGGCGCGCATCACGTCCCCCCATACCTCCGACAGGGTGCCGACGCCGCCGGCCACCAGCGCCGCGTAGAGGACGAAGGACGCCAGCTGGCCGCCGCTCAGGGTGCCGTCGTGCACCTGGCGGGCGCCGATCCAGAGCACGAAGATGATCGTTCCCATCACGGCGGTGATGATCAGGGCCGTGAGCGCAGCGCGCACGCGCGTGCGCCGGATCGCGGTGACGAAGCTGGCTTCCGTGCGCTCGGCGAATCGCCGGGCTTCCTGCTGTTCCTGGGTATAGGCTTGCACCGTCGGCATGGCATTGAGGATTTCACCCGCC
>DATCTE010000244.1:0-4998 GCA_036568085.1 Thiobacillus sp. | reverse complement strand
TGCCGGCACGGCAAAGCCGTTCAGCGCGGCGTGAATGTCGGCGGCATCGGCGAGCGAAGGCGGTGCGCCGATCGGCTCCTCGATGTCCGTCAGCAGCGTCATCAGCAGTCGGCGCAGGTCGAGGTTGGCGACGTGAGGCTGCATCGCGAGGAAGCGCTCCACCTGATTCTCGAGCACGGCGAGATCGACCTGGCCCGACGCCAGATAGCGTTGCTGCAGCGGGCGCGGCAGGAAACCGCGCGCATGGAACAGGCGTTCGCCCTCGCCGACCGCCTGTTCGAACGGCAGGTGTTCCAGCCCATAGAGCGGGTTGTGGTGGATGAAGGTGCGCATGGGCCAGAAAAAGGGGATGGGTTCCCCGGCCACGTGGACCATGGCGCGAATCTTGAGGCGTCGTCCAAGTGCAAGGTTCATAGACCCCCTCCTGTCAGGTAGAGACCGGCCGCGACGAAGATGCCGAGCGCGCCGCTGAACGCCAGGGTCAACGCACGTCCGATGTCGGCGATGGACGATGTGCGGTCGGTGCCGAAGATGAAACCCTGCAACAGCTTCGTCGCGGCCCAGCCCCAGATCAGCCAGATCGCCAGTACGGCCAGCACACCCGTCCAGTCGAGCGCGTGCAGCAGTCGGAGCAGGGCGAAGAAGCCGGGGAAGGGCGGAGTGGCGACGGCGGCCAGCACCGTCACCGCCAGCACGCCGGACAGGCGCGGCAGGCGCCCGATGAGGCCGCCCTGCAGGCCCGCGTATGCGGCGCCGAATCGCAGGGTCAGCGGGTGGGCGAGCAGTGCCATCAAGGCGGGCGGCAGGCTGAACCAGAAAGCGAACAGGCGCAGATCCACGATGGGGGTGTCGCCGGCAGCCAGCGCCCAGACGAGCGCGAGGGCGGAGGTGGCGAGGTAGCCGGCCCACCGACCCATGTCGCGCACGGTCAGGAGCCGCAACGCGTAGAAGGCGGACGTCAGCAGCGCCCAGGGCACGAAATGGGGCGGGACGTCGTGCGCGGCGATCTGCAGCAGTGCCACGCCCAGCTGGGGCCACAGGAGCAGTACCGCGCAGCGTGCGGTCGGATTCTGCAGTTTCACGAGGGCGCCGTTGAACACGACGCTCAGCGGAAACAGCGGCAGGAACAGGGAGGCGATCAGCAGCAGCGTCATGTCACACCCACCTTGACCAGACGTTGAGGCGCCGCGACAGCCCGAGCACGGCCTGGGCGAACCAGGCGTAGACGTCGGCCACGTAGAACTCGCGCGAGATCAGCGAATAGAAAGCGAGCCGCAAAACCG
This sequence comes from Thiobacillus sp., assembly GCA_036568085.1. Lineage (GTDB taxonomy): Bacteria > Pseudomonadota > Gammaproteobacteria > Burkholderiales > Thiobacillaceae > Thiobacillus. Next base: position 3,715 of record DATCTE010000244.1, on the reverse strand, counting down.
ATGCCTCGCCGCGGTGTGCGCGGCCGTTGGCTGCGGCGTAGTAGGTGGCGAGCCAGCCCACCACGATGGCGGCGGTGAGGATCGTCACCAGCACTTCGAAGGTAGCCAGCGGGATGCTGGCCGCCGCATAGATGCGCTCGCTCAGCGTCCGGTCGGGGTAGAGGAAGAGGTCGAAGCCGTGCTCGATCAGCGTATAGCCGGCCACCACGATGACCAGCGAGAGGATGATCACCGCCATCAGCCGCCACGGGCTGTCCACGCGCAGGCGATACGTTGCGAACAGGAGCTGGGCGCCGGTCACCCAGCCGAAGAACAGCAGGATGATCCCGCCCTGCTCCCCGACCGAGTCGCCGCCCATGAGCCAGCGGGACGCGCTCAGCACGAGCAAGGGCACCACCACGGTGATGACGGCCGCCACCACCCAGGGCAGGCGCGACGCCAATGGCTTGCGCTCGACGACGAAGGTGTAGACGTCGTCGTGGGGCACGCCGTCGTGCTTGCGCGCGTTGCCGATCACGCTGCCGGCGCCGAGGAACAGCGTGCCCTTGAACAGGCCGTGGGCGATCAGGTGGTAGATCGCCAGCGAGAACGCGCCGACGCCGATCTCGACGAACATGAAGCCCATCTGGCCCATGGTCGAGTAGCCGAGCGATTTCTTGATGTCGTTCTGGGTGAGCATCAGGATCGAGCCGAGGATGGCCGTGACCAGGCCCACCGCGAACACCAGGTGCAACACGCCGCCGGCGTGCACGAACACCGGTGCGAAGCGGTTGATGATGAAGCCGCCGGCGTTGACGATACCGGCGTGCATCAGCGCCGACACCGGGGTCGGGCCCTCCATGGTGTAGGGCAGCCAGGTGTGCAGCGGAAATTGCGCCGAGCGGGCAAACGCCGCCAGGGCGACCAGCAGGGCGGCCACGCTGGGCACAGGGATGCCCGCCACCGCATGCGCATCCGGCGCGGCGGCGATGCGCTCGAACAGCGTCGGCAGCGCTGCGGTGCCATAGGTTTCATACAGCAGGACCGCGGCCAGCACCAGCGGCAGGTCGCCCAGGCGATAGGTCAGGAATGTCCAGAAGGCATAGCGCTGGGCCGCCGGCCGCGCGGCGTCGTGGCCGAGCAGGAAGTAGAGCAGCACCCCGATCAGATGCCATGCCACCAGCAGGGTGACGAGATCGCCCGCCGCCACCATCAGCAGGATGGCCGTGGCCATCAGGTCGAGCAGGATATAGAAGCGCGCGTAGCCAGGTTCCTCAGCCATATAGCGCACCGAATAGACGTGCACGACCAGGCTGATGCCCGCGACCATCAGGGACATCACGCTGGTCAGCGGATCGAGATACAGGCTGCCCCAGCCCGGCGCGAACGATACCCATTGCGGCTGACCCTCGACCAGATAGAACGCGAGCGCGGCCGCGGCAAGCAGGAAGGTGAGCACGCTGAAGCCGACGCTCAGGCGCGCGATACGACGCCGGGATCGATCGGCGAGCAGCGTAATCAACAAGGCCGAGAGCAATGGCGTGGCCGGAAGCAGGACGATGAGCTTGTCCACCGCGTCAGTTCTCCTTGATTTCAGAGTCGTCTTGGTTTGGTGCCTGTCGTGAATGCTGCCCGGGTGACCACGATGCGGTGGGGGTCAATCCATAAATTATGGTAGAAACACCACCCTGAACATCACTTGCATCATTTATCGCGCATGTGCGGCGCGTTCTGCCACACTTGGTCAACGGACCCGAATCCACGAGGTGCCAGGCCGAATCCTAAATTCGACTATCCATACAGAACAGTCTTAAATTTTTATGGGAACCATAAAGTAAAGGGAATGATGCATGTCGGGCCGCCGAGGCCGCTCGCGCGCCACGCAGGCGGGCGGCGTTCTTGCCGAATGGTCGCGTTCGAGGCGCGCCGCGATGCGGTCAGGCGACTCAGCGGCTCACGTCTTTGGCCCCGGGCGGTCGCTTGCCAACCGCCGCGGCCGGTGCCGCCCCGGCGCGGTCGAGCAGGTACTCAAGAAACGCGCGCGCCACGACCGACAGCTGCCGAGCGGCCGGGTAGACGGCATACCAGTGGCGCAGGATCGGAAAGCCTTCGACGTCGAGCTCGGCGAACTGCCCGGGCTGGTTGAGGGCGAGGGTGTCGCGGGAGAGGGCGGAGATGCCGAGCCCGGCGAGGATCGCCTGCTTGATCGCTTCATTGCTTCCCAACTCCAGGCGCGGATGGATGTTGAGGCCGTGCCCGCTGAACATGCGCTCGATGGCGTTGCGCGTGCCCGAACCCTTCTCCCGCATCAGCCACGGTTCGGCGGCGATCCGGTCGAGGGGAATCCTTCTTCGGCGCGCCAGCGGATGGTCCGGCGCGGCCAGCACGATGATGGGGTTATCCATGATGGGCGTGGCGACGACGTCGATGTTCTCCGGCGGCTGGCCGACGAAATAGAGGTCGTCGAGACCGTCGGCCATGCTGGCGAGCACCTGCTCCTTGTTGGTGACGCGCAGCGAAACGTCGATGCCAGGGTAGAGCTTGGAGAATTCGCCCAGCAGACGCGGCGCGAAGTAGGACGCCGTGGTGATCGCCATCAGGCTGAGCTTCCCCTGCTTCAGTCCCTTGCGCTCGGCGACCGACATGGTGAAGCGGTCGAGGATGCTGAAGATCTCGCGGGTGGCCTGCGCAAGGTGCTGGCCGTCGGGGGTCAGGTGGAGTTTCTTGCCGACCTGCTCGATCAGCGGCACGCCAACTGCCTCGGTGAGTTTCTTCATCTGCATCGATACGGTCGGCTGGGTGAGGTAAAGCTCTTCAGAGGCGCGGGTGAAGCTGCCGAGCCGGGCGATGGCCTCGAAAATTTCCAGCTGGCGAAACGTGGTATGGCTGCGCATGGCGTTAGACTATCCTTCCAACCCTTACATAGATAATAGTCTATTCTACAAATAGAAAAAATCGACTGTTATTTATGGTTTGCCTCCTGCAAGATGCGACCCATCGTGCATGACCACTTCTGGCATGTCCGTAAACCTAACCTTTGCTAGGAGGAATCATGGCTGTTAAAACCTACAACGCCGGTGTTAAGGAATACCGGCAGACTTACTGGACCCCGGATTACACTCCGCTGGACACCGATATTCTGGCCTGTTTCAAGATTACGCCCCAGCCGGGTATTGATCGTGAAGAAGTCGCCGCTGCCGTGGCCGCCGAATCGTCGACCGGTACTTGGACCACGGTGTGGACCGACCTGCTGACCGACCTGGATTACTACAAGGGTCGCGCCTACCGCATCGAAGACGTGCCCGGCGACGACACCTGCTTCTATGCATTCGTGGCTTACCCGATCGACCTGTTCGAAGAAGGCTCGGTCGTCAACGTGCTGACCTCGCTGGTCGGCAACGTGTTCGGCTTCAAGGCCCTGCGCGCCCTGCGTCTGGAGGACATCCGCTTCCCGATCGCCTACGTCAAGACCTGCGGCGGTCCGCCCTCCGGCATCCAGGTCGAACGCGACCGCATGAACAAGTACGGCCGTCCGCTGCTGGGCTGCACCATCAAGCCCAAGCTGGGCCTGTCGGCCAAGAACTACGGCCGTGCGGTGTACGAATGCCTGCGCGGTGGCCTGGACCTGACCAAGGACGACGAGAACGTCAACAGCCAGCCTTTCATGCGTTGGCGCGACCGCTTCGAGTTTGTCGTGGAAGGCTGCCAGAAGGCGGAGCGCGAAACCGGCGAGCGC
>DATCTE010000243.1:0-3488 GCA_036568085.1 Thiobacillus sp. | reverse complement strand
CACCGCGGATGCCGCGCCCGACAGCCGCACGGTCAGCAGGCCGGCATGCCACGAAGTGGCCGACAGCGACAGCGGCTGCCCCGCCCACTGGTTCATTTTCACAATTGCCTCGGCTTCGTCGAGCTCGAATTGCAGCGTGGTTTCCGCCGTCGGTTTCGGCAACACCTTGAGCGAGACCTCGGTGATGAGGCCAAGCGTGCCGAGAGCGCCAGCCATCAGGCGCGACACGTCGTAGCCGGCGACGTTCTTGATCACCTGGCCGCCGAAACGCAGCGGCTGGCCGGTGCCGTCGATCATGCGCACGCCGAGCACGAAGTCGCGCGCAGCGCCAGCGTAGGGGCGGCGCGGGCCGGAGAGGCCGGCGGCGATGCTGCCGCCCAGGGTCGCAGGCCCGCCGAAATGCGGTGGCTCGAACGCCAGCATCTGATTGTGTTCGGCGAGCAGCGTCTCGATGTCGGCGAGCGGGGTGCCGGCGCGCGCGGTCAGCACCAGCTCCTTCGGCTGGTAGTCGACCACGCTGGTGAGCGTGCGGGTGCTGAGCACCTCGCCTTCATGGGCGTTGCCGTAGAAGTCCTTGCTGCCGCCGCCCTGGATGATGAGCGGCGTATGGCTGTCATGCGCGGCGCGGATGCGCTCGATCAGGCTGTCCAGCATCAGAACCTCGGCAATTCGGGATGCGGCAGCTGGCCACCGTGGATATGCATTGCGCCCCACTCCGCGCAGCGGTGCAGCTCGGGCACCGCCTTGCCGGGGTTGAGCAGCGTGTCGGGGTCGAACGCGGCCTTCACCTCGTGGAAGCGCGTCAGCTCCGGCGTGGCGAACTGCGCGCACATCTGGTTGATCTTCTCGAGTCCGACGCCGTGTTCGCCGGTGATGGTGCCGCCGACCTCGACGCACAGTTCCAGGATCCTGCCGCCGAAGCTTTCCGCCTTGTGCAGTTCGCCGGGTTGATTGGCGTCGAACAGGATCAGCGGATGCAGGTTGCCGTCGCCGGCGTGGAACACATTGGCTACCCTGAGCCCGTATTCCTTGCTCATCTCGCTGATGCGCTTCAGCACATGCGGCAAAGCGCCACGCGGGATGGTGCCGTCCATGCAGTAGTAGTCGGGCGAAAGGCGACCGACCGCGGGGAAGGCCGCCTTGCGCCCGGCCCAGAATCTGAGGCGCTGCTCCTCGCTCTCGGCCGTGCGGATCTCGATCGCGCCGGAGGCTTCCAGCACGTCGCGCACGGTGAAAATGTCGTCCGACACTTCCTCGTTGACGCCGTCGACTTCGCATAGCAGCAGCGCTTCGCAGTCGAGCGGATAGCCGGCGTGGACGAAGGCCTCGGCAGCCTGGATGGCGAGGCGGTCCATCATCTCCAGCCCGGCCGGGATGACGCCGGCGGCGATGATGTTGCCGACCGCGGCGCCGGCCTTGGCGACGTCGTCGAACGCCGCCAGCACCACCTGCGCGCGTTCGGGGCGCGGCAGCAGCTTGACCGTGACTTCGGTGATCACCGCCAGCATGCCTTCCGAGCCGGTCATGAGCGCCAGCAGGTCGTAGCCAGGGCTGTCGAGCGATTCGCTGCCGATCTCCAGCAGCTCACCTGAAATCGTCCAGGCGCGCAGCTTCAGGATGTTATGCACGGTGAGGCCGTATTTCAGGCAGTGCACGCCGCCGGAGTTCTCCGCCACGTTGCCGCCGATCGAGCAGGCGATCTGCGACGAGGGATCGGGCGCGTAGTAGAGGCCGTGCACGGCGGCGGCTTCGGAAATCGCCAGGTTGCGCACGCCGGGCTGCACCGTCGCCGTTCTCGCCAGCGGATCGATCGCCTTGATCTCGTTGAGTTTGGCTAGTACCAGCAGCACTGCGCCGTCGACCGGCAGCGCGCCGGCAGCCAGTCCGGTGCCGGCGCCGCGCGCCACCACTGCCACCTTGTTTGCGTGGCACAGCTGCAGGATCGCCGCCACCTGCGCCTCATTCTCCGGCAGCACCACCACATCGGGCGTGTTGCGGTAGGCCGACAGGCCGTCGGACTCGAACGGCACCAGATCTTCGCGCGCGTTGAGCACGCAGTGCGACGGCAGCAGGCTGCGCAGTTTGGACAGGAAGGCGGGGCTGAGCATGGCGGTGCGGGAAAGGTTCAGGCCGCGAGTTTAGCCGGGCTCGCCTGCGCGCGCGAGGGGGCGAGGCGCCGGTAGGCTTCCGCCAGTGCGTCGTCACCACCGACGTTGCCGGGGAAGATGACCACTGGCAGCAGCGGCAGGCGGTGGTCGGACGGCGTCTGCACCACGGTCACGCCGGGCAGGATCTGTCCCAGCACGCGCGACGCGGTTAGTTCGAGCCCCGTGGATAGCACGTCGTTGGAGGTGATGCCGCCCTTGCTGATGAGGAAGCCGAGTGTTTCAGGCAGCCGCTTCACCACGTCCATCAACGTACCCGACACCGCTTCGCCGAAGGCCAGCCGCTCCGCCACGCTGGCGAACTGCCGCTCGCTGCGGCTGGTGAACACCACCGGGGTGAGGCCCTGCGCATGCGCGTGGGCGATGCTGGCGGTCAGCTCAGCGACCACGGCGCCGCGTTCGGCCGGCAGGCGGGCGACGTCGAGCGGCAGGCCGACCACGCCGCGCTCCTTCAGCAAGGCGGTGAGTTGCGCGGTGGTCTTGGCGACGTGCGAGCCGACGATGATCGCGCCGGCCTGGCCGTTGCGCACCAGGGTGGCGAAGGATTCTGCGGCCACGGGTTGCGGCGGCAGCTTCGCCAGCGCGATGAGCAACGAGGCGGCGCTGCGGAACAGGAGACGCTTGCCAGCGGCGGCGGCTTTCAATACGGCATCAGCAAAGCGCCGGTAGTCGTCGGGCGTTTCGCCGTCGACCACGCCGATGGCATTGCTGTTGAGCGAAGCGAGCCAGGAGCCGGTTTTGTCTGCGCGCAAATCGGCGAGCGTGAGGCGCGCCACATCCTGGGGTGCGACGCGACCGCCGGTTTTCTCGCCGACGTAATCGGGCAGATACGCGGTGCGATAGCCGAACACCGAGTCGCGCGCGAATTCGGTTTCATGCGTGGGTACCGGCTTGCCGTCGACGACCAAATAATGCGTGCTGTCGCGGGTGATGCGCCCGCCCTCGAAGAACGCCGGGGTCAGCAGCGTCGCGTCGAAGGGCCCGAGCACTTCATTCATCACGTCGGTCTCGACCGGATAGTGCCCGCGCAGAGTCGAGTCCGAGCGCGACACGAACAGCACCGGCCCGGCGTAGCCGGCGAGCGCGGCCTTGAGGTTTTCGCACACCTCGCGCGTCACTGCGGCAGCGCGTTCCGCATCCAGCCCACGCGTGTTGGTGAGCACGAAGAACAGCGGCGCCGCGTCGGCCAGCGCCATTTTCAGTGTGGCGACGTCCCAGCGCGTCAGCAGCAGGCAGGAATGCACCGTCTGCGAGCCGGTCGGGTCGTCGTCGAGAACAATGATTTTCGGGTTCATGGTGAAAACCTCTCATGCCCGCGAGTGC
>DATCTE010000242.1:0-3650 GCA_036568085.1 Thiobacillus sp. | reverse complement strand
GAAGCACCGCATGGGCAGCCGCAGCAGCGTGATCCTGAAGAGCGTGACCCTGGACGGCTGGGTGGTGATTGCCGTGCTGATGGTGATGCTGGGCATCAGCATTCTGGTGATGGCCGCCAAGGCCATGCTGGTGACCCGTATTTCGAAAGCGAACAAGGACTTCCTGGACGCGTTCCACGACCTGAAGGCGCAGGACACGGCCAAGCTGGATGCCGCCGACGATCCCGAGGACGCCGACCTGAACGGCAGCGCCATGGCGGAGATCCTGTTCGGCCATCACGACCATCATCAGCATTCGACCCTCTACCGCATCTATCACGCCGGCATCCAGCAGGTGAAGCACCGCATGGGCAGCCGCAGCAGCGTGATCCTGTCGCCGCAGGCGCTCGACGTGGTGAAGGCCAGCCTCGACGCCACGGTGGTGCGCGAGAACCAGAAGCTCAACAGCCTGATGGTGCTGCTCACCATCGCGATTTCCGGCGGTCCGTTCCTCGGCCTGCTCGGCACCGTGGTTGGGGTAATGATCACCTTCGCCGCGATCGCCGCCACCGGCGACGTCAACGTGGCGGCCATCGCGCCCGGCATCGCCGCCGCGCTGGTCGCCACCGTGGCCGGCCTGGCGGTCGCGATCCCGGCGCTGTTCGGCTACAACTACCTCGGCTCGCGCATCAAGGCGATCAGCGCCGACATGCACGTGTTCGTCGACGAGTACATCGCCCGCATCGCCGAAACCTACAGCCGATAGGGGACGGACATGGCCGAGATCCGCGAAGACAACGAACCGTTCGACGACATCAACATCACGCCGATGCTCGATCTGGCGTACGTGCTGCTGGTCATCTTCATCATCATGACGACCGCTTCGGTGCAGGGCATCAAGGTCAACCTGCCCAAGGCCAGCAACACGCCGAGCCTGGCCAAGCCCAAGACCAAGTCGGTCACCATCGACGCCAACGGGCAGATCTACCTCGATACCTACCCGGTCAGCATGGCCGAGCTGGAGAGCCGGCTGAAGAGCTTCAAGGCGATCACCCCCGATCTGCCGGTGGTGATCAAGGGCGATTCGAAGATCGCGTATGAAAAGGTGGTCGAGGTGATGGATCTGTGCGGCCGCCTCGACATCACCCAGCTCGGCCTGGTGACGGCCAAGCAGCCCAAGTAACGATGCCTGATCACAAGCGATCCCTGCGCAGCCGGCTGCCGCTCATCGGTGGGCTGCTGTTCATGGCGCTGTTCACGGCGGCCGTGATCTGGGGCGTGATGCACTTCATCAATGGCTCCGACAGGCCGGAGCCGCCCAAGATTCAGACCATCTCGCTGGTCAGGCCGCCGCCGCCCAAGCCGCCGGAAGAAAAGCCGCCGGAGCCGCAGAAGATCGACAAGCCGAAGGAAGAGGTCAAGCTCGACCAGCCGCAGCCGCCCCAGCCCGAGGCGCCGCCTCCGCCGCCCGGCGGCATCCCGGACGGACCAGCGGGCGGGATGGCGACCGACCTGGCCGCGGGCAGCGGGATCGGCATCGGCGGAGGCGGCGCCGGCGACGAGCGACGCAGCTGGTACTCGAACATGATCTCGCGCCAGCTGGAGGACGAGCTGCGGCGCGCCAAGGCCTTGCAGGGCAAGGACTACAAGGTGGTTGCGCAGATCTGGTTCAACCCGGCGGGCGCCGTCAGCCGGGTTCAACTCGACAAGGGCACGGGCGACAGCGCGCTGGACGAGGCGCTGCGCCAGGAAATCCTCCGGGTGAGCCTGCGCGACCCCCTGCCGGACGACATCCCGCAGCCGGTGCGGCTGCGCGTGGTGTCGCGCTGACCTTCCGATTTTTTGAACACGATCCACTAAACCAATGAAAACTCATTACATCAAGCCCCTGGTCATGGCCCTGAGCCTGGCTTTTGCGTTGCCTGCCCAGGCCGGCAGCGAGCGCCAGGACCTGGAAACCCTGCGGGCGACGACGCTGGCCCTGGTAGACGCGCTGGTGAAGAAGGGCGTGTTGAGCCCTGAGGCGGCGCAAGACCTCGTCAAGCAGGCCGAGAAGAAAGGTCAGGAGGCGGCCGAGGCGAGCGCGAAAGCCGACACGGCGCCGGGCGTCGTGCGCGTGCCTTACATCCCCGAGGTGGTGAAGCGCGAGATCAGCGAGCAGATCCGCCAGGAAGTGGTGGCACAGGCCAAGACCGAGCAGTGGGGCGACGTCAATGCGGTGCCGGAGTGGGTGGGGCGGCTGAAGTGGGATGGCGATATCCGCTTGCGCTACCAGGACGACTTGTTCGCCAGTGGCAACGCAGACGGCTATTATTTTCTCGACCAACCCTACGGGCTTGGCACGATCGATCCTTATGACCCGATCAATACCCAGACCGACCGCCAGCGCCTGCGCATCCGCGCACGCCTTGGGCTGACGGCAAAAATCACGGACTATGTGTCAACCGGGTTCCGCCTCTCCACCGGCAACACCACCGAGCCCTATTCCACCAACCAGACGCTGGGCAACGATTTCAACAAGTACACGCTGGTGCTGGATCGGGCGTATGCCAAGGTCCAGCCGTGGGATTGGCTGTCCGTTTCCGGCGGCCGCATCCCGAATCCCTTCTTCAGCACCGATCTGGTGTGGAGCGACAACCTCAATTTCGACGGCCTCGCTGCCACGTTCACCCCGTGGGCACGCAGCGACCGCAGCGGCAAGCCGTTCTTCACGCTGGGCGCCTTCCCGCTGCAGGAAGTGGAAACATCAACCGTCAACCTGGCTAAGGACAAGTGGCTGCTTGCCGCGCAGGCCGGCCTGGACTGGAAAATGGATGGCGATACGCGCTGGCGTTTTGGCCTCGCCTACTATGACTACCGGAACATCGCGGCGGTCGCCGATCCGATTCCTGGCGACGGCCGGTACTACTACGCCAATTCGATCCTGACGGCGCACCAGAAAGGCAACACGAGGTTCCTGGTCGCTGATCCAAACACCGATACCAGCGGTAAGTATCTCTATGGCCTGGCGGCCGACTACTCGCTGGTCAACCTGACCGCCACGCTGGACCTGGCGCACTTCGATCCCATCCACGTGATCCTGGACGGCGACGTGGTGAAAAACATCGGCTACGACAAGGCCAAGGTCGACAGCCTGCTGGGGACGCCGCAGGCAGCCCGCACGCTGGGCTGGCAGACCAAGGTCACGGTGGGCTGGCCGGCGATGCACAACCGGGGTGACTGGCAGGCCTTCCTCGGCTACCGGCATCTGGAACGCGATGCGGTGCTGGATGCCTTCGCTGATTCCGACTTCCGCCTGGGCGGCACCAACAGCAAGGGCTTCTTCATCGGCGGTTCGTACGGCATGGACCGCAACACCTGGCTGACGGCCCGATGGCTATCGGCCGATGCGATCGACGGCCTACCGTTCGCCGTGGACGTGCTGCAGGTGGACTTCAATGCGAAGTTCTAAGGAAACGCTGAACAAGTCCTTCGACAGGCTCAGGACGAACGGCGAGGAGTTGATTCCGTTCGTGGTGAGCTTGTTGAACGCACTCCTGAGCAAAGTCGAAGGGCATGAGCGGAATCAACTTATTCAGCATTTCCCTAAGTGGCTGCTGGCTCTGCTGCTGGTCAGCGGACCGGCCTTGGCGTTCGACATGGAGCGCGACGACTGGCTGCTGCCGGAACCT
>DATCTE010000241.1:0-2058 GCA_036568085.1 Thiobacillus sp. | reverse complement strand
CATGTGCGTGGCGGGGTAGATCTCGCCGATGAACTTGCTGGAGCCTTCGAGCGAGGACACTGGATCGATCAGGCCGGCGAACTGGGTGGCCGGAATCAGGGTGCCGATCATGGCGAAGAACATGGCCGCGATCTGGCTGCGTGTAACGGCCGAGGCCAGCAGCCCCATGCCTGTCGCGGCGAAGGAGAAGATCAGCGCGGCCAGCGCCAGGGTGAAGAAGCTGCCCTTGACCGGCACACCGAAGATGGTCACTGCGAGCAGGCTCATCAGCAGGAAGTTCACCATGGCCAGGCCGACATAGGGCAACTGCTTGCCAAGCAGGAACTCGATGCGCGTGACCGGCGTCACGTAGAGATTGGTGATCGAGCCCGTCTCCTTCTCGCGCACCACCGCCAGCGCGGTCAGCATCGCCGGCAGCATGAGCAACAACAGAGGAATCACGGCCGGTACCATGGCCGGCAGGCTCTTGACATCGGGGTTGTAGCGAAAGCGCGTCTCGACGCTGGCATTCCCGGCTACGCTGGCGCCGCCGCGCTCGCTGGCCTGTGCCAACAGCCAGTGCTGGTGCATGCCCTGAACGTAGCCCTGGACGGTTTCCGCGCGTTGTGGCATGGCGCCATCGATCCAGGCACCGATCTGCACGTTCTGGCCTCGCAACACATCGCGAGAGAAGCCAGGGGGGATCTCAATGGCCAGCGACAGTTCGCCGCTGCGCATGCGCCGGTCAAGATCGTCGTAGTCGACGATCGGCGCGTGCTCGGTAAAGTAGCGCGAGCCGGCCAGGTTCAACGTGTAGCTCTGGCTTAGCGTGGTCTGGTCGCGATCGAGCACCGCATAACTCAGATCCTCGACGTCCATGGTGATGCCGAAGCCGATCACGAACATCAGTAGCAAAGAACCGCCCAGCGCCAGGGTAGCGCGGACCGGATCCCGCTGCAGCTCCAGGGTCTCGCGCCATAGATAGCTGAACATGCGCTGCAAGCTGAATCCGCCAGAGCGGTGCCCACCGTGTTCAGCGGGCGCCACCGATGGCTGCTCCTCGTGATGGGCGGCCTCGGGCTGGCTGGGCGGGGCGGCTGTGCCGCCCTCGGCTTCGAGGAGGTAGCCGATGAAGGCCTCTTCAAGGGTTTTGGCGCCGCGTTTCTCGACCAGTCTGGCGGGCACGTCGCTGTCGAGCACCTTGCCGGCATGCATCATCGACATGCGGTCGCAGCGTTCGGCCTCGTTCATAAAGTGAGTGGAAATGAAGACCGTCACCCGGTCGCGCCGCGACAATTCAATAAGCAGCCGCCAGAACGCATCACGCGCCACCGGGTCGACGCCGGAGGTCGGCTCGTCCAGAATCAGCAGCTCGGGCTTGTGCACCATGGCAACGGCCAGCGACAGGCGCTGGCGTATGCCCAGCGGCAGACTGGCCGGCAGGCTGTCGATGACGTCCGCCAGCCCAAAGCGCTCCACCATCTCGTCCACGCGGCCCGGAATATCGTTCGGGGACACACTGAACAGCTTGGCGTGCAACTCCAGATTCTGGCGTACCGTGAGTTCACTGTAGAGCGAGAACGCCTGCGACATGTAGCCGACACGGCGGCGGGTGTCCAGGTCATGCGGATCGACTTCGTGGCCGAACAGCCAGGCCCGGCCCTCGCTCGCCGGCAGCAGGCCGGTGAGCATCTTCATGGTCGTGGACTTGCCGCAACCATTGGAGCCGAGGAAGCCGAAGATCTCACCGCGCCGGATACGGAAGGAGACACTGTCGACAGCAACGAAGTCGCCAAAGCGCATGGTCAGCCCCTCGGCTTCGATGGCGATATCGTCCGCGCCGTCCTCAGGCAGAGGCGGAATGACAACCGCTTGGTGTCCGCGCTTTTTCTCTTCCGGGAGCAGGCGGATGAATGCCTCTTCCAGGTTCGGGCTGCCTGTTCTTGCCAGCAATTCCTTCGGCGTGCCGGTGGCGAGGACCTTGCCGTCGTCGATGGCGGCCAGCCAGTCGAAGCGCTGGGCCTCATCCATGTAGGCCGTGGCCACAATCACGCTCATGCCGGGGCGATCGGCGCGGAT
>DATCTE010000240.1:0-4202 GCA_036568085.1 Thiobacillus sp. | reverse complement strand
CTGCAGCGTCTCCGGTTTTTTATGGTGCTTGCCGGTCGCTTCGATGACAATGTCGCAGCCGGACCAGTCACCAGCGGCGATCGTTGCTTCACTGCTGTAGTCGATACGTTTGCCATCGACCAGCAGCGCATCCCCCTCTGCGGCGCACTCGCGCTCCCAGGTGCCGTGCACCGAATCGAACTGGAGCAGGTGGGCAGAGCCCGCCGCGTCGGTGGCGATCTCGTTGATGCGTACGATCTCCAGCTCGGTAAAATCCCATCCTGCGCGCAGGCCGAGGCGGCCCATGCGGCCAAAACCGTTGATACCCAGTTTAATCGTCATTGTTGAAGTTCCATTCAGTTGCAGAGTTGCTTTGTAACTCCGGCGTTATGTCAATGCAGCGTCACACCTGCTGCACTGTGAAGCCGGATCCTGCTGGCGCATCCTTTCTGAATTATTAATCCCTAACCCATTGGCGGATCTGCTCCGGTCCGGGCAGGCCACCGGCGTGGACCAGCTTGCCGTCGACAACCACACCGGGGGTGGACATCACCCCGTAGGCCATGATTTCGGCGATGTCGGTGATCTTCTCCAGCTCGATCTCGACGCCTTCTTGTTCGGCGGCAACCTTGATCAGGTTCGCCGTGGTTTCGCAGTTCTTGCAGCCGGAACCGAGTACCTTGATATTTTTCATCTTCAACTCCTTACAGGTCGTATTCGCCGCTATAGGGGGCATCACCTTCCACTACAGGCAGGGTCAGCTCGTTACCCCAGTGGGACCAGCCGCCGTTATACAGCCGCACGTCCTTATAGCCGAGATGTTTCATCTGCATCCAGGCCAGGCTCATGCGGAAGCCGTCGTGGCAGTAGACGTAGACAGTTTTCTCTTGCGGCACGCTGGCGTAGAGCTTTGCGAGTTCCTCGTCGGATTTCCACTTCTGGTTGGCGGTGCCGTCCAGGCTTACCACGTTGATGGCACCGGGAATATGACCGCCCATGATTGAATGGCGTATCACTTTGCCGGTGTACATGTCGTGCGGGCGCGCATCGAGCAGTACCACGTCAGGGTCGCGGCGCGAGACCACATCGTCATAGACATCGGTCCACTCCACGAACAGCTTGGAATTGGCAGGTTTGAGAGTGACGTTACCCGTTTTTTTCGCCGCTTCGTGCTCGCTACTCATCTCTTCAAAGGCGCTCCACTCGACGGTGCTGCCGTTGAGGATTTTCACCTGCGCCATATTGAAACCGTAGAGCTCCAGCAGGAAGTAGAGGCGAGAAACCAGGGCGGTGTTGGAGTCGTCATAGAGCACCAGGGTGGAGTCATTGTTGGCGCCCCAACTGCGCAGGGTGGCCTGGAAGGCCTCTCGCGAGGGGAAACGCATCAATGGGCTGCCCTGATTGTCGCCCAGGTCCTTGAAGCGCTGCACCTGCACCGCCCCCGGAATATGCCCGACGGTCAGGTAGCGGTGCGGGTGGTAGCGCACCTCCAGTACCAGCAGATTTTCATCGTCGATGTGCTCTCCCAGCCAGTCTGAATCGACCAGAAAGGCCGGCTTGCCTGCGGCCAGGGCGGGGAGGGTTACAAGCAGTGCAAACAGCCAGAACTTTATCGGGTGTTTCATTCGTATCTCCGGGGTAAGTGGCGTCATGGCAACGCCTACTATGGGTGAACGGGTTGGATGAAAAGCTCAGGCGCTGCATACGCCGCCGGGTCGATTGGGCATCTCGGCCAGTGCCACGCCATCGTCTCTGAAAGGGGGGCTTTCCCGATTGCCCTGTGCCGTAGCCTGCAGCACCTGATGAGCCCATTGCGGTAGCGTGTCGCTGATACGGTAGTAGTGCCACAGACCCTCCTTGCGTCCGGTGACCACGCCCGCCTTGCGCAGGGCGGCAAGGTGATGTGAGACCTTGGGTTGAGACAGGTCCAACGCATGGGTCAGCTCACACACGCATAGTTCGCCGTGCTCCGTCAGTATTATCACGCAGCGCAGGCGGGTGGTGTCGGAGAGCGCCTTGAACAGGCTGACAGCATCCATATCCATATTGGATTTCCTCTATATTTAGATATCTAGATGTAATGTATATCGATCGCTGTGCATATAGCAATCCCTTTTGCGGTATCATGTCAGGCAGGGCACAGGTGCATTGTGTGCCGGTAAAAGTGCCGGCAATCGTACCTGTTGTCAGCCACTTTTCATTACCTGCCGTTTCCCTGAGTGGACAACAGCGTTTGGGATCTGATTGATGCAGACACAACCACAATTCCTCACCCTGCGGGCGCACCTGCAGCAGAACATCGTCGGCCAGCAGGCGCTGCTGGATCGCCTGATGATTGCACTGCTAAGCGGCGGCCACGTGCTGTTGGAAGGGCTGCCGGGGCTGGCCAAGACCACCGCGGTCAATGCATTGGCCAGCGGCGTCCATGCCGGATTCCAGCGTATCCAGTTCACCCCGGACCTGATGCCCGGTGACCTGACCGGCACCGATGTTTTCGATCCCGAGCAGCACGCCTTTCGCTTCGTGGCTGGGCCACTGTTCCATGAGATCGTGCTGGCCGACGAAATCAACCGCGCCCCGCCCAAAGTGCAGTCAGCCCTGCTGGAGGCGATGGCGGAGCACCAGATCACCGTCGGCGGGGTCACCCGCCGCCTGCCGGATTTGTTCGTGGTGATGGCCACGCAGAACCCGCTGGAGCAGAGCGGCACTTATCCGCTGCCTGAGGCGCAGCTGGATCGCTTCCTGTTGCACGTGGCGCTGGACTACCCCAGCGATCAGGAAGAACTCGACATCCTGCGCCGCGACCGCGCGCATGCGGCCAGCGCCGGTCATGCGCCGGTGACGGCGGTGATCGATACCACCATCGTGCTGGCGGCGCGCGAGGAGGTGCAGAAGGTCCACGTGTCGGATGAGGTCGAGCGCTACATCGTCGCGCTGGTGCGCGCCACCCGCGCGCCCGGCGAGTGGCGCGTCGACTGGTCGAATGCAGTGGAAGTGGGCGCCAGCCCCCGCGCCTCCCTCGCGTTGCTGCACGCGTCGGCGGCCGTGGCCTATCTGCGCAGCCGCGACTACGTGACGCCGGACGACGTGCGCGAACTGGCGGCCGATTGCCTGCGCCACCGCATCACCTTGAGCCTCGACGCGCGCCTGCAGAAACTCGATCGTGATGCCTTCATTGCCGGCCTGCTCGAGGCCGTGCCGGCGCCGTGATGCTGGCTCGGTTGAAGCGGCTGGCGCGTGGGCGCGCGCAGCCAGATACGCCGGCCTCGGTCCACGCCCCATTGATCGCGGCGGCCGACATCGCCGGACTCGCATCGCAAGCCAGCCTGCTGGCGACATTGCCGGTGCGCGAGGTGCATGATCACCACGCCGGCGACTGGGCGTCGCGCTGGCTGGGACGCGGGCTGGACTTCGAGGAATCGCGTCTGTACAGCCCGGGCGACGATATCCGCGACATGGACTGGCGCACCACCGCGCGCACCGGGCGCGCCCATCTGAAAATCTACCGCGAGGAGCGCCAGCCGCTGGTGCATCTGGTGGTGGATCGCGGCGCCACCATGCGCTTCGGTACGCGTCGCCGGCTCAAGGTCTCTCAGGCCGCGCGGGTGGCGGCTGTGCTGGCGTTTGCTGCCGCCGGGCACAACGGCGTGATCGGGGCCACGCTGTGGGATGCGCAGGATGAAACCCTGCCCACGCGCCATGGCCGCCTGGCGGCGCTCGCGCTGATCGAGCAGGCGGCCGCGCCGTGTCCGCCGCTCAGCGACCCGGCGCCGACCGATTCTCTGCACTACGCTGACCGCCTCGCCGCGCTGGAAGCGAGCCTGCCACGCGGCGCGCGTCTGGTATTGGTCAGCGATTTCGCCTGGCTGGGTGACGCCCATGAGACGCAACTGGCGCGACTGGCCGCGCGGTTCGACGTGTGGGCGATTCAGATCGTCGATGCCGCCGAGCGCGCCCTGCCGGAGATGGGGGCGGCGTGTTTTCACGACATGGCGAGCGGCCAGCGGGTGTGGCTCGACACCGCGCAGGCGGCGGTGCGCGGCGCCGTCCGCGCGGCTTTGGCCGACCGTCTGGCCGCGCAGGCCGTGCGCCTCGCCCGTGCCGGGGTGCGCCATCAGCCGGTGGACAGCGCCGCCGACGATCTGGTCGCGCGGCTCGCCGATGGCTGATCCGCGCAACGAACTGGCCGACATCATCGTGCCGGCCGTGCCCGCCGTGTCGAC
>DATCTE010000239.1:0-2472 GCA_036568085.1 Thiobacillus sp. | reverse complement strand
AGGAAGCTGCCGGGCAGCTTGGTGAAGAGCCAGCCGGCGGCGATCACGATGGCGAGGTAGATCACCATCCAGCGGCCGCTGCGGGCGAGGATGCGCGCCGTGAGGCCGTGGTAGCGCGTGGTCACCCGCCCGAAGAAGCGGTTGAACCAGCGTTTTTCGTCGGCCTCCGCCTCGCCCGGTTTGAGCAGGGTCGCGCACATGGCGGGGGTGAGCGACAGCGCCATCAGCACCGAGAATGCCATGGTGAGGATCAGGGTGGCGGCGAACTGGCGGTAGATGGCACCCACCGAACCGCCGAAGAACAGCATCGGCATGAACACCGCCGACAGCACCACGGAGATGCCGAGGATCGCCCCGAGGATCTGGTCCATCGCCTTGATCGTGGCCTGCAAGGGCGGCAGGCGCTCCTCGCGCATGATGCGCTCGACGTTCTCCACCACCACGATGGCGTCGTCCACCAGGATGCCGATGGCGAGCACCATGGCGAACAGGGTCAGCACGTTGATGGAAAAGCCGAAGGCATACAGGCCCGCGGTGGCGCCTGCCAGCGCCACCGGCACGACCACCGCCGGAATCAGGGTGGTGCGCCAGTGTCCGAGGAACACATACATCACGATGAACACCAGGATCATCGCTTCGCCCAGGGTCTTCACCACTTCGAAGATCGAGATCTCCACGAAGCGCGAGGTGTCGTACGGCACGGCCCAGTCGATGCCCTGCGGGAAATAGCGGGCCAGTTCCGCCATGCGCGACTTCACGTTCTTCGCCACGTCCAGGGCATTGGCGCCCGGCGCGACGCGGATGGCGATGGCGGCGATCGGCTGGCCGTTCATGCGGGCGTAGCGTTCGTAGCTGTCGCCGCCCAGCTCAACGCGGGCGACGTCCTTGACCTTCACCGTGGCGCCGTTGGGCAGGGCGCGCACCACCACGTTGCCGAATTCCTCCGGCGTTTTGAGCCGGCCGCGCGTCACGATCACTGCGTTCACCTGCGCGCCGGGCGCGGCCGGCGCCTGGTTCAGTTCGCCGGTGGCGAGCTGCACGTTTTGCGCCTGCAGGGCGCGCTTCACGTCCGCCGGCGTGAGTCCATACGCGGTGAGCTGCTCGGGCTTGAGCCAGATGCGCATGGAGTATTCGCTGCCGAACATGATGGCCTCGCCGACGCCGGGCACCCGCAGCAGGGGATCGAGCACGTTGGCGGCGGCGTAGCTGCCGAGGTCGATGGCGTTGCGCTTGCCGTCCTTGGAATAGAGGGCGACGAACATCAGGTAGTTGCGCTGTGGCTTCGTCACCGGCACGCCAAGCTGCCGCACATCTGCCGGCAGCCGTGCCTCGACGCGCTTGTAACGGTTCTGCGCCTCCACCGAGGAGATGTCGACGTTGGTGCCCGGCTCGAAGGTGAGTGTCAGCGTGCCGGCACCCAGTTCGGACGAAGACTCCATGTAGAGCAGATGCTCGATGCCGTTCATCTGCTGTTCGATCAGCTTGATGACCGTGTCCTCGACGACCTGGGCGGAGGCGCCAGGGTAGGTGACATTGAAGGCGATCTGCGGCGCGGCCACCGGGGGATATTGCGCCACCGGCAGGTTTTTCAGCGCGATGGCGCCGCCGAGCAGGATCAGGATGGCGATGACCCAGGCGAAGATGGGCCGGTGGATAAAAAAGCGTGCCATCTCAGCTCCCCTGTTTCTGGGGAACGGGTTTCACCGCCGTGCCCGGCTTGGCTTTTTGCACGCCGTCCACGATCAGGGTTTCGCCGCCCTTGAGGCCGTCCTCGATGACGAAGTCGGTACCTGCCATCGCGCCGACCTTCACCGGGCGCGGCATCACCTTGTTCTCGGGGCCCACCAGCAGGACGAACTGGCCCTGCGGGCCGGACATCACCGCACGCTGGGGCACGGTGATCACGTTTTCCTCGACGGCCTGGGGCAGCCTCACCTGGACAAAGGTGCCGGGCAGCAGCAGGCGCTGCGGATTGGGGAATTCCGCTTTCAGCGTGATGGCGCCGGTGCTGGGGTCCACGCTCAGGTCGCTGAAGAAGAGCCGCCCCTTGTGGGGATAGGGCTGGCCGTTCTCCATGATGAGTTCCACGATGCGGCTGTCCGCCGCGGCCTTCAGGCGACCGGAAGCCAGCGCGCTTCTCAGGCGCAGCACGTCGGCGTTGGGCTGGGTGAACAGCACGTTGACCGGTTCCAGCTGTTCGATGGTGGCGAGCAGGGTGGCGTCGCCGTGGCCGACCAGGGCGCCTTCCGTCACCTGCGTGCGGCCGATGTGGCCGGAGATCGGCGCGGGCACCGTGGTGTTTTCCAGGTCCAGCCGGGCTCGCGCGAGTTGCGCCTGGGACTGCTTCAGCGCGGCACGCGCCAGATCGACTTCCTGCTGGCTGACGGCCTTGATCGGGAGGAGCGATTCCACCCGGGCCAGATTGAGCTTCTTCACGTCCACGTCGGCTTGCGCGGCCTGCGCGGCGGTGCG
>DATCTE010000238.1:0-3265 GCA_036568085.1 Thiobacillus sp. | reverse complement strand
CGCGACGCCGCCGGTCGTTGAAGCCCCGCCCCCCGTGAGTCCGCCCGCCCCGCCCGTTCGGCCTGCGCAAACCGCGTTCGAGCGCTGGCTCGCGGCCTTCCGCCAGGACGCTGCGGCGCAGGGCATTTCCGCCGCCACCCTCGATGCCGCGCTCACCGGGCTGGTGCCGGACGAGCGCGTGATCGAGCTCGACCGCCGCCAGCCCGAATTCCTGCAATCGTTTACCGACTACCTGGGCCGCCGTGTCACGCCAAGTCGGGTTGCACGCGGCCAGACTCTGTTGGAACAACACGCGGCGCTGCTGGACGCCGTCGAACAGAAATACGGCGTCCCCAAGTCGGTGCTGGTGGCATTCTGGGGGCTGGAGACCAACTTCGGGGCGAACCAGGGCAACCTCAACGTTCCGGCCAGCCTCGCCACGCTGGCCTGGGAAGGCCGCCGCAGCAGCTTTTTCCGCAGCCAGCTGCTCGACGCGCTGCGCATCATCGATGCCGGCCACGTCAGCGCGGCCGACATGAACGGCTCCTGGGCCGGCGCGATGGGCCACATGCAGTTCATGCCGTCGACCTTCCGCGCCTATGCGGTGGATGGCGACGGCGACGGCCGCATCGACGTGTGGCAGTCGCTGCCCGACGCCATGTACTCGGCGGCCCACTACCTGCAGCAGGCAGGCTGGCGCGTGAACGAGCCGGTGGCGATCGAGGTGCGGCTACCGGAAGGCTTCGACTGGCGGCAGGCGCGCCTTTTCCATCGCCTGCCGGTGGCGGACTGGGCGGCGATGGGCGTGCAGGCAGCCGATGCGGCCGCCTTGCCGGACGTGGCCGGCCGTGCCGCCATCGTGCTGCCGCAGGGCTGGCAAGGGCCGGCTTTCATGGTGTTCGACAATTTCGACGTGGTGATGAAATGGAACCGCTCGCAGAATTACGCGCTGGCGGTGGCGCAGCTGTCGAACCAGCTGGCGGGCGGCCATGCGGTGTCCGCCGGCGAAGGCGAAGCGGGCGCGCTCAGCGTTGCCGACTTCAAGGCACTGCAGAAGGCGCTCGACGAGCTGGGCATCGACGCCGGCAAGCCGGATGGCTTCCCCGGTCCGCGTACCCAGACCGCGATCCGCCTCTACCAGGCCCTGCATCAGCTGCCGGTCGACGGCTATGCCGGACCGAGCCTGTTGGCCCGCGTCCAGCAGTCGCATGCCGACGCAGCGGCGGCCGGCAAGCTGGTCCTGACGCCCGCCCCCACCTTTGCCGGCCCGGACGACGCGCCCTGAGGCGGGGCTGCCATGTTATTTTTTGCCTGTTTCATTTTCGATTGAGGAGGCGGTAGTGAGCGACGCACGCAATGTTCTAGGCGGCCTGCTGCAGGTGTGCAGCGTATCGCCGATGACCGGCTTCGTGCGCGACGGCGTCTGCCACACGGGGCCGCAGGACATCGGCAGCCATACCGTCTGCGTTCAGATGACCGATGCGTTCCTGCAGTATTCGCAAAGCCGCGGCAACGACCTCGTCACGCCGGTTCCGGAATACGGCTTTCCCGGGCTGAAAGCGGGCGACCGCTGGTGCGTGTGCGCCGCCCGCTGGCTCGAGGCAGCCGAGGATGGCGTGGCGCCGCCGGTGGTGCTCGACGCCACGCACGTGCGTGCGCTGCAGACGGTTACGCTGGGCGATCTCGAATATCACGCCCTGCGCTCTCCCGACAAACCGGCTCGGGATCTTCGCGAATCATGAGCCTGGTCTGCTGGAAATGCGGCGCCAGCCTGGCCGGCATGCCGTTGCCCCTGTCGCGCCGTGATACCTGCCCCAGCTGTCATGCCGATCTTCACGTGTGCAGGCTGTGCCGTCATTACGATGCGCACCGTGCCGGCCAGTGCCGCGAGCTGGCGGCCGACCGCGTGGCCGACAAGTCGCGCGTCAACGACTGCGGCTGGTTCGTGCCGCGGCAGGAAGCCTATCGGGGCGGCGGTGCGGTGATGGCGCAGCCGGGGCGCAGTGCGCTGGATGCGCTGTTTTCGAACCAGCCCGCCGCAGACGAATCCGCCAAGCCGGTGCCGCCGACCTCGCTCGACGACCTGTTCAAGAAATAGCGGGCCGCCGCAGTTGCCGCAGCGCCTGCCATTCGTACAGCAGCAGGCCGGTGCCGATCAGCGCGATGCCGGCCCAGCCGATCGCCGGGATGCGTTCGTGGTTCAGCGTCTGACCGAGCAGCAGCGCGGACACCGGGGTGACCAGCATGATCAGCGCGATGCGACCGGCGTCGAGATGCTTGATCATGTAGTAATACAGCGTGAAGCCCACCACCGAACCGAGGATGCCGAGGTAGACGATGGCCGCGCTGGCGCGCAGCGTGGTGTCGGGCGGCAGCCGCGCCGAATCGGCGAGCACCCAGGCCAGCACGAAGCAGGGTACGGCGACGCCGAGCGAGCCGGTGGTGATGGCGAGCGACGACACGCGTACGTTCAGCCGCTTGATCCACACCAGGCCCAGCGCCTGCAGCGCCATGCCGGCCACCGTCGCCAGCGTGCCGAGCGTGGCGCGGCTGTCGCCCGGCCACGGCTGGCCGAAGATCAGCCACAGTCCGGCCAGCGCCAGTCCCAACCCGGCGATGCGGATCGGCGTGAGCGTGCGCTCGGCGAGCCACAGCGCGGCAAACACGCCGGTGACCAGTGGCGACAGCCCGAAGATCACCGAGATCAGCCCCGACGGAATATGCAGCGCGCCCCAGTAGGTGAGCAGCATCGACGCGAACAGCGACAGCCCGCTGACCGCATACAGCCGTCGTGCGGCTGGCGTGAACGGAAACGCAGTGCGGGTGGCGGCGAGCAGCACGAGGCAGACGGTAAGGCCGATCAGCATGCGCGCCATCACCGCGAAGCTGAAGCTCGCGCCTTGTGCGCTCCACTGAATGGCGAGCGGCGTGGTCGACCAGATGAGGATGACGCCGAGATAGGCGGCGGGGACGGACATGTCGCGAGCGCCGGCTAGCCGGAAATGGCCTGCAGGCTCTCCGCCGCGATCTCGCGCACGTCGGCATCCTCGTCCGTCAGCCGTGGTTCCAGCCACGTGCGTGCAGCGGCATCCCCGGTCAGTCCCAGGTAATGGCAGGCATCCGCGCGCACCCGCGCGTCGGCGTGTTGCGACAGCTCGCCCAGACGCGGCAGCAGTGCGCGCAGGGTCTCGCTGCCGGCGAAGTTTTCCAGCAGCACGCCGGCGCCCAGCCGCACGTTGAGGCTGGCGTCGACGTTGCCGACGATGGGCAGTACCGCCGTCAGCAG
>DATCTE010000237.1:0-6177 GCA_036568085.1 Thiobacillus sp. | reverse complement strand
CGGCGAGCGCCAGCTCGGTGGCGATGGTTTCCACATCCGAAAGCGGATCGACCTTGCCGGCGACATGGATCACGTTTTCGTTGTGGAAACAACGCACCACGTGGCAGATCGCATCGGTTTCGCGGATGTTGGCGAGAAACTGGTTGCCCAGCCCTTCGCCCTTGGAGGCCCCCGCCACCAGGCCGGCGATGTCGACGAACTCGACGATCGCCGGCACGATGCGCTGCGGATTGATGATTTCGGCCAGCTGTGCCAGACGCGGATCCGGCACTTCCACGATGCCGGTGTTCGGTTCGATGGTGCAGAAAGGATAGTTCTCAGCCGCAATGCCCGCCTGGGTCAGCGCATTGAACAGCGTGGATTTTCCGACGTTGGGCAAGCCAACAATGCCGCATTTGAGACTCATGGGGTTTCCAGTTTAGGTTTGACTGAGGCGGTTTTGGCGGAAGGATTAGTGTTGGCACGCTGGGTGGCCGCGTTCCACTCGCCTTTTTCGATCAGCGGCACCAGATCGAGCGCGCGATCGATGGCGGCGTCGATTTCCGCCTGCTCCTCGCGCCGCGGCGGTTTCAGGACGAAATTCACGACCTCGTTGCGGTCACCCGGATGACCGATGCCGATGCGCAGACGCCAGTAGTCCTGCGTACCCAGATGCGCAGCGATGTCCTTGAGACCGTTGTGCCCCCCCATGCCGCCGCCGAACTTGAGGCGCAACTGGCCGGGCGGGATATCGAGCTCGTCATGCACCACCAGGATTTCGGCCGGCGCGATGCGATGAAAGCGGGCGAGCGCGCCGACCGCTTGACCGGAGCGGTTCATGAAGGTCTGCGGTAGCAGCATCCAGACGTTTCCGGGACCGCGCCCGACGATGCCGTGAAAGCGCGATTCATGCGCCAAAGACACGCCCCACGCCTGCGCGAGACGCGCGCAAAACCAAAACCCGGCATTGTGCCGGGTTTCTTCGTAGTCGCGCCCCGGGTTACCGAGGCCGACAATGAGACGGGGTGCCGTCATGACGACTCACAACGCAACCACAGGCGGGCTGCGTCAAGACTCAGGCTGCGGGTGCAGCAGGGGTCTCGGGCGCAGGTTCGTCAGACTTCATACCCTTAGGCAGCGTGATCGTCGCCACCGCGGGATTCTCGTGCTGAATGTGCGCAACGAGTTCCACGCCTTCGGGCAGTGTGAGGTCGTTCGCATGGATGGAATGACCGATCTCCAGCGCCCCCATGTCCACAGCGATGAACTCGGGCAGATTGCCCGGCAGGCAGGTCACGTCGATTTCAGTCACCACATGGCTGACTTTGCCACCACCGGTTTTGACGCCAGGTGCGATATCTGCATTCAGGAAGTGCAGCGGGACCTTAACGTGTATTTTGTGCGTCTTGTCGACACGCTGGAAGTCGATGTGCAGCACTTGCTGCCGGTAGGGGTGCCATTGCGTGTCGCGCAGCAGCACCGACTCCTTGGCGCCGTCGACGTTCAGCGTCAGCACGGAGGCGTGGAAGGCTTCCTTGCGCAGCGCGTGGTACAACGCATTGTGATCCAGTTCGATCTGCACCGGGGCGGCAGTGCCACCGTAGACGATGCCGGGGACCTTGCCCGCATGACGCAGACGGCGGCTCGCACCCGTACCTTGCAATTCACGCTTGGCGGCGATAACTTCGATTTCCATAGTATTTCTCCAATTTACCCATAAAAGCCCCCGCGACCAGGGGCATTCCCAGCCCGCTATTCGATGAAGAGCGAACTGACAGAATCCTCGTTGCTGATGCGACGGATGGTTTCCGCCAGCAGCTCAGCCACCGACAATTGCCGGATTTTCTTGCATGCGCGCGCATCGTCGCGCAGCGGGATGGTGTCGGTCACCACCAGCTCGTCGAGCGCGGAATTCGTCACGCGTTCGGCGGCACTGCCCGACAGCACGGCATGCGTGCAATAGGCCATCACCTTCATGGCGCCATGTTCCTTCAGCGCATTGGCCGCCTCGCACAGCGTGTTGGCGGTGTCGACCATGTCATCCATGATGATGCAGGTACGATCCTTCACGTCGCCGATGATGTGCATTACCTTCGCCACGTTGGGCTTGGGACGACGCTTGTCGATGATCGCCAGATCGCATTCCAGGCGCTTGGCAATCGCCCGCGCCCGCACCACACCGCCCACATCGGGCGACACCACCATCAGATTCGGATGGTTGCGCTTCCAGATGTCGCCCAGCAGGATCGGACTGGAATAGATGTTATCGACCGGGATGTCAAAAAACCCCTGGATCTGGTCCGAATGCAGATCCATCGTCAGCAGGCGGTCGACCCCCACGCCCTGCAGCATGTTGGCCACCACCTTGGCGGTGATCGCCACTCGCGCCGAACGGGTGCGCCGGTCCTGGCGTGCATAGCCGTAATAGGGGATCGCCGCGGTGATGCGGCCGGCCGAGGCGCGCTTCAGCGCATCGACCATCACCATCACCTCCATCAGGGTGTCGTTGGTCGGCTGACAGGTCGACTGCAGCACGAACACGTCCTTGTCGCGCACGTTCTCCAGGATCTCGACCATCACCTCGCCATCGGAAAACCGCGACACCGTGGCGCGGCCGAGATGGATATTCAGATGGCGCACCACATCGCTGGCCAGACGCGGGTTGGCATTTCCGCTGAACACCATCAGGTTGTCTATGGACACACGAGTCTCCGGCAATTTGGCTGGTCCGACACAACAACAAAAACAGCCGCCACCGGCGGCTGTTCGCTTAACTGGCTGGGGAGGTAGGGATCGAACCTACGAATGTCGGAATCAAAATCCGATGCCTTACCACTTGGCGACTCCCCAATAATTGGGTGCTGCTCAGGCGCAATAGTCGACCAGCGGATGCCTGTCGAGACCCTGCGCCACAAAACCCTGCATCGTTCCGGGCAGCTTGCGCAGCGCGTCGCGCGCTGCCTCTTCCGACCCGAATGATGCAAACACGCAGGCGCCCGAACCGGTCATCCGCGCCTCACCGAATTGCGCCAGCCACTCGAGATGGCGCGCGACTTCGGGGTAGCGACTGACAACCACGGGTTGCAGATCGTTATGACCCATGCCTGCGGAAAAGGGCGCTATTTTGAGGGCTGGCGTGTTGCGTGTCAATTCCGGCGCAGCAAAAATTGCGGCGGTCGGCACCTGCACCGGCGGCATCAACACCACATACCAGGCCGGTGGCGCGCTCACCGGATGCAGGATTTCGCCCACGCCCTCGGCAAACGCCGTCTGCCCGAACACGAAAACCGGCACGTCGGCACCCAGTTGCAAGGCCAGCTTCTGCAGGGTATCGCGCGGCAGGTTGACCTGCCACAAGCGGTTCAGGGCCAGCAGCACGGTGGCGGCGTCCGAACTGCCGCCGCCGAGCCCGCCCCCCATCGGCAGGACTTTCTCCAGCCGGATGCTCACCCCGGCCCCGGCAGGCGCGTGCGCCTGCAACAGGCGCGCCGCACGCACGGTCAGGTCGCGGTCTTCCGCCACCCCCGGCAGGTCGCCTTCGCGCACCACCCGGCCATCGTCGCGCACATCCAGATGCACGGTATCGGCGCGGTCGATCAGCCGGAACACGCTCTGCAGCAGGTGGTAGCCGTCGGCACGCCGGCCGACGACGTGCAGGAACAGGTTCAGCTTGGCGGGGGCGGGGTAGGCATGGCTCATTCGCTTTGCCAGCTGTCCGCCACCAGTCGGATTTCCAGGCCCTCGCGCGCGACCGTCAGCTTGCGCGGGCGCGCGTCGGCAGCGTATTGCAGGTAATCGATCGTCCAGCCATCCTGCTTCAGTTGCGCCAGGCGCCCGGATGCGTCGCGCGTGGCCTCGAAGGCATGACCGGGCGCGGGACGCGCCTGCACCCACCACGTCAGCCCCGTGACCGGCAGCACATAACCGAGCGCCTCGCGCGTCAGGGTATCGGTATCGCGGGCATGGCGCGTCGGCTGATTGGGCATCTCGAGCGTCACGCCTTCGCCATTGCGCACGATGCGCGCCACCCCCTGCCCCAGCGGCGACGTCATCAGCAGTTCATCCCGGTCTTCGCGGTGCTGCCAGTGGATCTGGCCCGACAGGTTCTGCTCGTCGCTCAGGACGCCAATGCGCCCCTGCAGGGTCCAGTTGCCGGACCGGAAAGGCGCTTCGACGGCCGGGGGAACGGAAGAAACCGATGCACAGCCCCCCAGAAGCAGCGCCAGCAGCGCTGTTACAGTGCAAGCGCGCATCAGGGCTTGAGACGGTGCAGTGTTTCCAGCAGCACCTCGTTCTGCGGGTGGCTTTGCAGGCTGCTCTGCCACAGCTTGCCCGCTGCGTCGCGCTGGCCGAGCGCCCACAGCACTTCGCCAAGATGGGCGGCGATCTCGGGATCGGGACGTACCTTGTAGGCGCGTTCGAGATATTCCTGCGCGCGCGCCAGGTTGCCTGAGCGGAATTGGGCCCAACCCACGCTATCGAGGATGAAAGGGTCGTCCGGCGCCAGCGCCAGCGCCTTGTCGAGGAGAGTGATCGCCTCAGGCAGGCGTTTGGTGCGATCGGCCAGCGTGTAGCCGAGCGCATTGTAGGCCTGCGCATCGTTGGGGCGCAGCACGATCACGCGGCGCAGGTCTGCCTCCAGCACATCGAGCTTGCCGAGCTTCTCGGCCGCCATGGCGTGGTCGTACAGCAAATCCGCCGAATCGGGATAGTGCTTGAGTCCATCCGACAGCACCTCGAAGACCGCTGGGTATTGCTTGCCGTCGCGCAACAATTCGGCCTGGGCCTGGATCAGCCGCACATTTTGCGCATCATTTTGGCCATGGGTCGCTTTCAGCAGGGCGCGCGCCTCGTCCAGCTTGCCGGCCTGCGCCAGCAACGCAGCCTGGCGCGCACGCGCCGGCACCAGGTAATTGCCTGCCTTGACCTCGGCATAATGCGCCGCGGCGGCTTCAGGCTGCTTCATCTGCTCGGTCGCCTGGCCGAGGTAGTACTGCACGGCATTCGGGTCGCGCGGGTTGTATTCCAGGGTCTGTGCCAGAAAATCGCGCGCCGCGCCGGCATCGCCCATTTGCAGGGACAGCAGACCCGCCGCAAAGCTCACTTCGGCGTTGCGCGGAAAATCCTGGGTCAGCTTGGTGAACTCGGTACGTGCCTCATCCAGGTGATTGGCGTTGACCAGGACGCGCGCGTAGGCCAGCCGCATTTCCCGGGCGTCGGCATGCGCGTCCAGGAAGGTCCGCATGAAAGCGAGCGCTGCGGCGTGCGACGTCTGGTCGAGTATCTGGGCCCGCAACAAAGCGGCGGGTTCCCAGCCGGGACGCAGGTCGTCGGCCTTCTGCAACGCCGCGATCGCCATCTCGGTGCGCCCGGCGCTGGCCGCGACCTGGGCAACGGCAAAACGCGCCTCCGGCAAGGCCGGATAGTCTGTGGCCAACCGTTCAACCAGCTCCAGCCCGGCCTGCGAGCCACGTGCTTTCCCCATCACGGTCGCCAGATGCAGAAAGCCGTTGGCAGGATCCTTCTTCAGCAGGGTTCGCAGAATGGGCTCGGCCTCGGCGAGCTTGCCCTCGTTCAGCAGCAGCACCACCAGCGTCTGCTGGGCAGGCCCGGAATCCGGCTCGGCCGCCGCCCACAGCCGCGTAGCCTCCAGCGCGCCCGCCGGATCATGCGCAAACATCGACACTTCGGCGGCGCGGCGGGCGATGCGGGGGTCGCGCGTCTGCCGCGCCAGATCAAGGTAGGTCGATTCGGCGATGCCGATCTCGCCGCGCTGCCCGGCCACCTCGGCGACGAGAAACTTGAACATGATATCGGGCGTAAGCGGCTGCTTGGGCAATGCAGCCTTGGCTGCGGCTTCCGCCGCCAGATCGACGGCGGGTCCGACCCCGGCCTCGGCAGGCTGCTGCGCCCGGGACTCCGTCACCACGGGCTGCGATGCCTTGACGCCGGGCTGGCTGCACGCGGTCGCGAGGGCCAGCGCTGCGTAGAGAGGAAGGGTTCTGAGGAATGCCATGTTGTGCCTTGTTGATAGGTTGCCTGCCACGATTCTAAGCGTTGGAGGCCTTCCTGTATGCAAGGTTCACCCTTGCGCCATTATTGCGAACGCAGCGCATCGATGGGGTCGAGCCCGTCGTCGCACACCGCCGCCGGGCGCAGCTCGGGAGCCAGCGATGACGGCACGCGGTCGAGCACCCT
>DATCTE010000236.1:0-3156 GCA_036568085.1 Thiobacillus sp. | reverse complement strand
CCCTGAAGGGGTCCGCAGCCGAGGCCGCACTGCTGAGCAGCAAGCCCAGCAGCAAAGAAAATCGAGCGTTCAACATAAGGGGAATTTCAGGGATGAAAGCGCGTTATATAGAATGACAATGTATCGGTTCTGTTCCCGCTTGCGGGGACAAAACGTCGCAGCGTCCCCTGCCCCAACCCAGCTAGCGCAACGCCGCCCACTCCGCCATGCCCGAATTGCCCGAAGTCGAAACCACCCGCGCGGGATTGCTGCCGCGCCTGCAGCATCGCACCCTCACGTGCATTGTGGTTCGCAACCCGCGCCTGCGCTGGCCGGTGCCGGACGACCTGGAGGCGCGGCTGGGTGGACTGACACTCGAGGGAATCGGCCGGCGCGGCAAATACCTGCTGTTCGATTTTGGCGCTGCCACGCAGATCGTCCACCTGGGCATGTCGGGTAGCCTGCGCCTCGCCGGGCCCGACGAGCCGGCCGCACTGCACGACCACGTCGACTGGCTGTTCGACGACGGCAGCACGCTGCGGCTGCGCGACCCGCGCCGCTTCGGCGCCGTGCTGTGGGCCGAGGATCCGGATCGGCATCCGTTGCTGGCCCACCTGGGACCGGAGCCGCTGACCCCGACGTTCGACGCCGCCTATCTGCACGCGCAGTGCCAGCGCCGCAGCGCGGCGATCAAGCAGGTCATCATGGATGCGCAGGTGGTGGTCGGCGTCGGCAACATCTACGCCTCCGAGTCGCTGTTCCATGCCGGCATCCGCCCGGCGACCGCTGCGCGCCGCCTCAGCCGGCCGGCCTGTGCTCGGCTGGTCGCTGCAATCAAGCAGGTGCTGACGGCCGCCATCGCCGCAGGCGGCAGCTCGCTGCGCGATTACGTCGCGAGCGACGGCGAACTGGGCTATTTCCAGCTGCAGACGCGGGTGTACGATCGCGAGGGCCTGCCGTGCAAGGCCTGCGGCACGCCGATCCGCCGCATCGTGCAGGGGCAGCGCGCGAGTTTCTATTGCCCGGCCTGCCAGCACTGATGCCGCCCTGCCGCAGAAATCAAGTTTGTCATTAACATGTCGTTAAATGACTGTGCCATATCCCTAATCGGCCCCCATGAAACCCACTACCCTGGTTGACGAATTCGAGCACTACAGCACCTGGCGCGATGCCGTGTACGTGCGTGTCGAAGCGCTGCGCGACTGGCTCAACGTGCAGGAACTGGGCGACGCCGAATCCGAGATGCGTCTGAACCAGCTGCTCGGCCGCCTGCAGGAAGACAAGCTGAACGTGGCCTTCGTCGCCGAGTTTTCGCGCGGCAAGTCCGAGCTCATCAACGCCATCTTCTTTTCGGATTACCGGCAGCGTGTGCTGCCGTCGTCTGCCGGGCGCACCACCATGTGTCCCACCGAACTGTTTTTCGACCCGCTCCGCCGGCCGTCGCTGCGGCTGCTGCCCATCGACACCAAGACCCGCGAGGGCAGCATTGCCGACTTCAAGCGTGACGCGGACGCCTGGACCGAATTTCCGCTCAACCTCGATTCCGCGGAAGAGATGAGCGCGACGCTGATGCGACTGGCCGATACGGTCGAAGTCGATGCCTCCACCGCCGAGGCCTTCGGCCTGATCAATCCCGCCGACGAGGAAACCGCACGCAGTCTGGAACGCGACGGCAGCATCGCGATTCCGCGCTGGCGCCATGCGCTGATCAACTTTCCCCATCCGCTGCTGAAGCAGGGGCTGGTCATCCTCGACACGCCCGGCCTCAACGCCATCGGTACCGAGCCCGAACTGACGCTCAACATGCTGCCCAGCGCCCATGCGGTGCTGTTCCTGCTGGCCGCCGACACCGGCGTCACCAAGTCGGACATCGAGATCTGGCGCCAGTACATTGCGCCGGTGCAGGGTGCCAGCCGGGCGCGGCTGGTGGTGCTGAACAAGATCGACGGCCTGTGGGACGAGCTCAAGACGCAGGCGCAGATCGACGCCGAAATCGCCAAGCAGGTTGCCAGTAGCGCCGCGTTGCTCGATCTGCCGCCAAGTCAGGTCTATCCGGTGTCGGCGCAGAAGGCGCTAGTCGCCAAGGTGAAGCGCGACGCTGCGCTGCTGACGAAAAGCCGCCTACCCGAACTGGAGGCGGCGCTGTCGCAGGAACTCATCCCCTGCAAGCAGGCGCTGGTCAGCGAATCGGCCCAGGCCGCGGTGGAGGACGTGGTGGTCAAGACCACCGAACTGCTGGAAACCCGGCTCGCCACGATCCAGGATCAGGTCGACGAATTACAGGGTCTGCGCGGCAAGAACCGCGACGTCATCCAGCACATGATGGTCAAGGCCAACGAGGACAAGCAGCAGTTCGAACGCGGCCTGGAGCAGTTCAATGCCTTGCGCAATGTGTTCGCGACGCAGGTCGAGGCGCTGCGGCAGCGGCTGGGCATGGAGGCGCTACGTAACGAGGTGCGTCATACCCGACAGGCGATGGAAAAAAGCCATTTCAGCGTGGGGCTACGCGAGGCGATGGGCCGCTTCTTCCGCCAGGTGGACGGCAACCTGGATGCGTCGTCGGCGGCCATCAAGGAAATCCGCGCCATGATGACGGCGATGTACCAGAAATTCAGCGACGAGCATGGGCTGGCTGCAGTCAACCCGCCGGATCACAGCCTGAAAAAATATCGCAAGGAAATGGCGCGGCTGGAGCGCATTTTCGACGAACGCTTCAACACCGTGTTCAAGATGCTGACGGTGGGCCAGCATCAGCTGACGGCGCGCTTTTTCGAGACGCTGGCGAGCAAGGTGGTTCAGGTTTTCGAGCTGGCCAACAGCGAAACCGAGGCCTGGCTGAAAGCGCTGATCGCGCCGATGGAAACCCAGGTACGCGAACACAAGCTGCAGCTGAAACGCCGGCTGGAAAGCGTCAGCCGCATCCACGCCGCAACCGAGACGCTGGACGAGCGCATTGCCGAACTGGAAGCGTCGATCGGCAGCGTGAGCGATCAGCTGGACAGCCTGGCGCGCATCAACGTGCGCATCGCCGATGCCCTGGCAGACGAGCTCGGCGGAGCCCCTCTGGCCAGAACGGCCTGAGCCTAGGGCCTGTTAACACTCATTTCGCGCCTGCGTTGCCACGAGAAAGCGATGGATGCAAAGCGCGGCGCTTGGCAAGGGCTAGCCCTTGCCAAG
>DATCTE010000235.1:0-4310 GCA_036568085.1 Thiobacillus sp. | reverse complement strand
AGTGCGCAGGCAGGTCGAGGCGGCCAGCCTCGATGCCGGCGTCGACGCGACGTTCATCGAGGCCGGGCGCACCCTGTCCGACTTCCGGCTGGTGGCGATGGACATGGATTCGACGCTGATCACCATCGAGTGCATCGACGAGATCGCCGACATGCAGGGTCTGAAGCCGCAGGTGTCGGCGATCACCGAGGCCGCAATGCGCGGCGAGATCGACTTCGCCGAAAGCCTGCGCCGCCGCGTGTCCTTGCTGGAAGGACTCGACCAGTCCGCGCTGCAGCGGGTGTACGACGAACGCCTGCAGTTGTCGCCGGGCGCCGAAACCCTGCTTGCAGCGGCGCGTGCGGCCGGGATCAAGGCCCTGCTGGTATCGGGCGGCTTCACCTTCTTCACCGAACGGCTCCAGCCTCGCCTGGGTCTGGATTTCACTGCCGCCAACACGCTGGAGGTGGCTGGAGGCCGGCTGACCGGGCGCGTGCTGGGCGACATCGTCGACGCCCAGGGCAAGGCCGACTGGCTCAACCGGGTACGTGAACAGCTGGGGCTGAAGAAGGAACAGGTCATCGCCATGGGCGACGGCGCCAACGACCTGAAAATGATGGCCGAAGCCGGTATCAGCATTGCCTACCGCGCCAAGCCGGTGGTCCGCGCGCAGGCCAGCTACGCGCTGAACCAGGTGGGTCTGGACGGGGTGATTCCGCTGCTCGGCGCAACCGGGCGCACCGGCTAAAGAAAATCCGCGGGCTGCCGATAAACCATTGAGTGCCCAATCAGTCATAAGATCGAACAACCGCGACCAGGATCCCCCGTGAAAATCGACAAGCGCATCACCCCTCCCGCCGCCAGCAAAGTGTCGTCCGCCAAGGGCAAGGGCGCGGGCAAAGCGTCCGCCCCCACTGCGGGCGGCAGCGATTCGTTGACGCTCACCGAATCCAGCACCCGCATCCGTTCGCTCGAATCCCAGCTGGCCTCGGTGGACGTCACCGATGCGGGCAAGGTGGAATCGGTCAAGGCCGCGCTGGCCAACGGCACCTTCGCCGTCGACGCCGAAGTGGTGGCCGATCGCCTGATCGACCACACCAAGGAAACCCTGCGCAAGCGTCCGCGCAAGAAGTAATTCCCACCCGAATCGACAGGCCCGCGGCTGCGACCCGCGGGCTTTTGTTTTTCAGCTGGAATAAAATCCGGCTTTGAAACTTCTTTCGGGGTTCAGCATGAATGAAATCGTTTTATCCGTAACCGGCATGACCTGCGGCGGCTGCGTCAACAGCGTCCACAAGGTGCTGACGGCCCTGCCGGGCGTGCAAAGCGCCGACGTCACGCTGACGCCGGGTCAGGCGCGGGTAACCTACGATCCCGCCCGGGTTGACCGCGCTGCCCTGGTGCAGGCCATCGTCGATGCAGGCTTCGGCGTAGACGGCTGATCCGGCCGTCGTGCCTCCGCCATCAGAATGGACCGCACAGGTTTTCCAGCGGTTCGGGGCGGTGGATGCCGCTCCCCTGCGCATAGTCCACGCCCATCTGCCGCAGTAGCGCCAGGATCTGATCCGATTCGACATATTCGGCCACCGTTTTCAGTCCCATCTGGTGGCCGATGCGGTGGATCGCCTCGACCATGGAGCGATCGATGGGATTACTGGCAATGTCGCGTACGAATGCGCCATCGATCTTGAGGTAATCCACTTTCAGATTCTTCAGGTAGGTGAAGGACGACAGGCCGCTGCCGAAATCGTCCAACGCAAAACTGCATCCGAACGCGCGCATGGCTTCGATGAATTCATTGACGACGGCAAGATTGCCGATCGCCGCCGTTTCGGTGATCTCGAAGCACAAGTGCGGCCCCAGGGCGGGATTTTCGTCCAGACGCGCCAGCAACATGCGGCGGAATGCCGGGTCTTTCAACGACGCGCCCGACAAGTTGACTGCAAACAGGCACTGCTGCTCGCGCCTGGCTTCCAGATAGCGCTGACACAGGCGCAGCGTCTCCTCGATCACCCAGCTGTCCAGCGCAGGCATGATGGAATAACGCTCGGCCGCCGGAATGAACGCCATCGGCAGGATTTCACTGCCATCGTCGTCGACCATGCGCAGCAGCAACTCGACATGGCGGACCGGTTCCACTGCGCCATCGGTGCGGCGGATCTCCTGCCATGACAAACGCAGGCGGTGCTCCTCCAGCGCCCGATGAATGCGCGTCACCCACTGCATTTCGCCGCGGTGGCGCACCAGGTCTGAGTCGCGGCTTTCGTACAGATGAATCTGGTTGCGCCCGCGATCCTTGGCCACATAACACGCCGCATCCGCCGCCGACATCAGGTTCGCTGCGGTGCCGCTGTCGGAATTGATCGCCACCATGCCCACGCTCATGCCGACCGAGAAAATGCGATCGCCCCATTTGAAGCGGAAACGCTGCACCTCGGCTCGGAAGGTGTCCGCCACCTCCAGCGCATCCTGAATGCTGCAATTTTCCAGCAGCAGGGCGAATTCGTCACCGCCCAGGCGGGCCAGGGTATCGCGTTCGCGCAGATTGCCTTTCAGCAGCAGCGCCAGCTGGCGCAGCAGTTCGTCGCCTGCGGCATGGCCGCAGGAGTCATTGATCACCTTGAACTGATCGAGGTCCATGTAGCACAGGGCATGTTCCCGCCCCTGCTGCAAGGCCGACAGCAGCGTACGCTCGAGGCGCTGCTCGAACTCGCGGCGGTTGATCAGGCCGGTCAGCGCGTCGTGGCTGGCCTGATAAACCAGCCGCGCCGTGGCCCGGTCGATCTTTTCCTGCATCTGGTCCTGCATGGTCTGCAGATGGGCCGCCATATGATTGACGCCGCGCTGCAGCATCCCCAGTTCGGCCTGCCCGCACAGGTCAACCCGTTCGTCCAGATGGCCCTCGCCGATGCGGCTCACCGTGTGGGTCAGCGACAGGATCGGTCGGGTGATCTGACGCCCGATACGCCAGGCGAGATACAGGCTGACGCCCAGGCCGGCCAGCAGGATTGCCAGGCTGCGCAGGATGGACTCGCGCTGGCTGCGGATGGTGGCACTACGCGAAACGTCCAAACCGACCCACCCCAGCAGCCGGGTCTGTGTGCCCGATTTCGCCGCGCGGTCGTCGGCCGGGTTGAAATCGTCCACCACGACCTCGGTACGGGTGATCGGCGCGTAATACACCAGCCGGTCCTGGTATTCGATCTGGTAGATATGGTCGGCGGGCAGCCGCCCCTTCAGCGGATCGGTCCAGGTACCCAGCCCGACCTGCGCCAGATTCTGGCCATTGTCGGCGAACACCGCCACCCCGCGAACGTCGGGCTCGATCGCCGCTTTCTCAAGCAGCGTCTGCAACACCTCGATATTCCCCGAGGCGACGCCGTATTCGGCCGCCGGCGCCAACTGGCGCGCAATCGCCAGGCCACGGGTACGCAAGGACTGGTCGAGGTCGTCGATCTTTCCCGTGATGAGCTGGAACATCAGCAGGACGCCAATGATGGCCACCGGCACCATGGCCAGACCGATGACACGTCCCCGTATTCCCAGTGGCCACGCCATCAGTTTTCCCCTCCCAGATGCTTTTCCAGGTCTGCTTCGGACGGCAAAGTGAAACCGAGCGAACGCGCCACCTGATCATTGATTGAAACGCTGAAATAGCTGGGATAGGCCGGCGGCGGCAGACGCACCGCGCTGCCTTGAATGGCGTTGGCGACCCATTCAGCTGCCTGGCGGCCGATTTGCGCCGGACTGGAGTGCAGCGACAGGAGGGCGCCCGCCCGCGTCAGCGAACGCGAATACCCCAGCACCGGATCGCGATAGCGGTAGGAGGTCAGAAAGAGGCTCTGCGCCGTGTTGCGGTTGAATACCAGCGGATCCGGCAACGCCAGCAGCAAATCGGCTTCCGACAACACTGTTTCCAGCGGGGTGATCAGGCGCTCGCCCTCCGTCAGCGTGGCATAGACCAGGCTGAGCCGTTGCGCTCGCAGCGCCTCGTCCAGTTCGCTCACCACGCCGCTCTGCTCGGTACTCAACAGAACGCCCACCCGCCGCACGTCGGGCAAGGCCAGGCGGATCAGGAGCGCCTGGCGCTCGAAGGGTTGATCGAGGTAAATGGCCGACTGGCTGCGACGGCTGCCGGCACTCAAGCGCGCGCGCCCTGTTTTGAGATACCACGCGCGCGGCACCAGAATTGCCAGCACGGGCGGCCGTTCCGGCAGCGCGGCCAGCGCATCCGCCGCCCCCACGCCCACCGCCACGGCGAGGCGGGCGTCATTCAACGAAGCGGCGGTCAAGCCTTCGGCATAGACCCGGCTGGCTTCGTGAGGGCTATC
>DATCTE010000234.1:0-4084 GCA_036568085.1 Thiobacillus sp. | reverse complement strand
GTTTCCATGACCGCTTGCGGCAAAAAAGAAGAAGCTGCCGCTCCTGCTGAAGCGCCCGCTGCTGCTGCTCCGGCTCCGGAAGCTGCTGCGCCTGCCGCCGCTCCGGAAGCTGCTGCTCCCGCTGCTGATGCTGCTGCTCCGGCCGCTCCTGCTGACGCTGCTGCTCCCGCTGCTGATGCTGCTGCTCCGGCCGCTCCTGCTGCTGAAGCTCCTGCTGCCAAGTAATTCCTGGCTCAGGAACGAAAAACCGGCCTTCTGGCCGGTTTTTTTATGCCTGCAAGAAACGATCGAGCCGGGTCAGGGCCTCAGCCAGCCGTGGCTGAGGCTGGGTATACGCAAAGCGGACATGACGCCCGGCGTGATGGTGACCAAAATCGATTCCGGGCGTGACTGCGACACCCGCCTGATCGAGCAGTTGGCTGGCGAAGGCCTGGCTGTCCCGGGTGAAGCGGCTGCAATCGGCATATAGATAAAATGCGCCCTGTGGGGTCACCGGGATGGCGAAGCCCCGTTCGCGCAGGGCGGGCAGCAGAAAATCGCGGCGGGTCCGGAGTTCGGCCTTGCGGACTTCAAGTTGATCCAGCGTGCTGGGCGAGAATGCCGCTAGCGCAGCATGCTGGGCCGGCGTCGACGCTGCCAGAAACAGGTTCTGCGCCAGACGTTCCAGCGCCGGCATGGCCCAGGCAGGTGCGGCCAGCCAGCCGAGCCGCCAGCCGGTCATCAGGAAATACTTTGAAAAACTGTTGACGACGAACACGTCGTCCCAGCGCGCGGCCGTATGCTCGTCGCCATCGTAGGTCAGCGCCAGGTAGATCTCGTCGACGATCAGGGCCACGCCCTGCGCGCGGCACCAGTCGCGGATGCGTGCAAGCTCGCCGGCTGAAATGCCGGTGCCGGTGGGATTGGACGGACTGGCGATCAATACGGCACGGGTGGCCGGGGTGGCGTGGCGCTCGATGGCTTCGAGGGTGAGCTGGAAGCCGCTTTCGGCATCGACCGGGATGCTGATGGCGCGCGCATCGCAGAATCCGGCGAAATGACGGTTGCACGGATAGCCCGGATCGGCCATCAGCACCTCGTCGCCGGGACCGGCCAGAAGACCCAGCGCCAGCAGCAGGGCACCGGACGCGCCGGGGGTCACCACGATCCGCGCCGGATCGACCGCGGCCTGCCAGCGCGTTGCATAAAACCGCGCGATGGCTTCGCGCAGGGCAGGCAGGCCGAGCGCCCCGGTGTAATGCGTGTGGCCGGCGCGCAGCGCGGCGATGCCGGCTTCGATGATGGGCGCGGGCGTGGCGAAGTCGGGCTCGCCGATTTCGAGGTGGATAATGTCGCGCCCGGCGGCTTCGAGTGCCTGTGCCTGCGCCAGGATGGCCATGACGTGGAAGGGCGCGATGCCGTCCATGCGTGCTGCGATGCTGGGTTTAGTCGGGCTCATGGGATTCCAGTAAGGGCATGGCTGCCAACGGATGCTGGCGATAGAACTGCTGCAGCTGCCGGTAAACCGCCGGATATTCGGCATCGAGCAGCTGCGGCGTCTCGAAGAATACTTCGGTCAGCACCGCAAAGAACTCGGCAGGATCGGCCGTGGCGTAGGGATCGATGGCCGTGTCCTCGCCTGCGTCGACGCGCCTGCACAGATCTTCGTAGGCACTACTGAAATCGCGCGCCCAGGCAGCGGCATCCATGCCGCGATGCAGCGGCGGGAACCCGTTGGCGTCGCCGTTCAGCATGTCCAGCTTGTGCGCGAATTCGTGCAGCACGACATTGAAACCGTCGGCCTGTCCGCTGGCTTCGACGTCGGCGAGCGACAGCACCAGGGGGCCGCCAAGCCAGGATTCGCCGGCCAGGATGTCGCGTGAGTGATGCACCACCCCGGCCTCGTCCATTTCCTCGCGGGGACGCAGAAACTCATCGGGATAGAGAATGATCTCGCTCCAGCTGCGGTAGCTGTCCTCGCCGAGGTTGAGCGTCAACAGGCAGGCCTGCAATGCGATGGCAAGCCGGATGGGATCATCGACCTCCGAATCGCCCGCGGCGGAAAAGGTCTTGTCGTGGATGAACAGGCTGGCGGCCTCCCGCAGGCGTGTCCGCTCCGAGGCATCCAGTCGGTGCAGGATCGGCAGATTGGCAAGGGCGGCCTCGAAGGCCTCGACCGGGATGGCATGCCGCTCGAGGATGCGGGCACGGCGCCAGCGGCCAAACCAGTTCATCCACCTGCCCTCACTCGTCGTCGTCGAGCAGGCGCGCGCTGGCCGCGTCCGGGTGCTCGAGCTCGACCCGCTCGATCTGCTGGAAGCGGCGACTGATCTTGTCGCTGGAAATGCGCACCTCGCCCACATCCTTGCTGGCCTGCTCGATGTGGGTGGCGAGCTTCTTCATGCGCTCGTCGAAACGCGCAAAATCCTTCGCCAGTTTGCCGAGTTCGTCCTTGATGACGTGTGCCATGCGCCGGGTTTCCGAGTCGCGGATCACTGCACGGGCAGTATTGAGCACCGCCATCAGTGTGGTCGGCGAAGTCAGCCACACCCGCTTTTTCTGCGCATGCTCGACGAGGTCGGGATGGTAGGCGTGGATCTCGGCGAACACCGCCTCGGCCGGCAGGAACATCACCGCCCCGTCGGAGGTTTCGCCTTCGACGATGTATTTGGCGGCGATGTCGTCGACGTGCTTCCTGACGTCGGCCTTGAATTGCCGCCGTGAGGCGTCGCGCTCGGCCGGCGGCAGGCTGTCGTCGAACATGCGGCTGTAGTTTTCCAGCGGGAACTTGGAATCGACGCAGACCGTGCCGGTGGGCTCGGGCAGGATCAGCACGCAGTCGGCGCGCACACCGCTCTTCAGGGTGTGCTGGAACGCGTAGGCGTCGGGCGGCAGGCTGTTCCGCACCAGCGCTTCCAGCTGGACTTCGCCGAAGGCGCCGCGCGAACGCTTGTCGCCCAATATTTCCTGCAGGCTGACGACATTGGACGCTAGTCCCTCGATCTTCTTCTGCGCCTCGTCGATCACTGCCAGACGCGACATCACCGAGGTGAAGGTTTCGTTGGTCTTCTTGAAGCCTTCGTCGAGCCGCTCGGCGACCTTGCCGGAGATTTCGTTCAGCCGGCCGTCGACCGTCTGCGACAGTTGCTGCACGCGCTCGTTGAAGTGCGTGGTCATGCCTTTCAGCGTGTCCTGCAGCAGGCTTTGTTCGGCGCGCCCCTGCTCGATCAGCTTTTCCAGCATTGCGGTCTGGAACTGGCCGAACTGGCCGGTGACGGTCTCACGCGTTTCGGCCAGCCGCTCGGCCTGCGCGACCTGCAGGGACGCCAGCTGGGTTTGCATGCGGTCGGATTGCTGCGACAGTCCTGCGTGCAGGTCGTTCAGCACCGCGCGGTGGCGCGCCTCCATGTCCTGCGCCAGCAGCGCGGGCAATCCGAGTTGCTCCCGCCGCAGCGCGCCCAGGCGCAGCAGCAGGAGGGCGGTAACGAGAATGAGGGCGGCAAGGCCGGCGAGGAGGCCGATTTCGACAGGTTGCATGCGCGGATTTTACCCGTGCCGCCATAAAAAAACCCGGCGCGAAGCCGGGTTTCGGATTACGCCGCTGCGCGGCTGGCGCGCTTGCGCTCGTGTTCCTGCAGATGGCGCTTGCGGATGCGGATCGACTTCGGCGTGATCTCAACCAGTTCGTCGTCATCGATGAATTCCACCGCGGACTCCAGCGTCAGCTTGATCGGCGTGGTCAGGCGCACGGCTTCGTCGGTGCCGGAGGCGCGCACGTTGGTCAACTGCTTGCCCTTGATCGGGTTGACCACGAGATCGTTGTCGCGGCTGTGGATGCCGATGACCATGCCTTCGTACAGCTTGTCGCCGGGCGAGACGAACATGCGGCCGCGGTCTTCCAGTTTCCACAACGCGTAGGCCACGGCCTCGCCATTGTCCTGCGACACCAGCACGCCGTTGTGGCGGCCGGGCAGGTCGGCCTTGACCGGGCCGTAGTCGTCGAAGACGTGGCTCATGAGGCCGGTGCCGCGCGTCATCGTCATGAAGTCGGACTGGAAGCCGATCAGGCCGCGCGCGGGAATGTGGTATTCGAGGCGGGTACGGC